>DATCPU010000464.1:0-6786 GCA_036569925.1 Candidatus Dormiibacterota bacterium | reverse complement strand
CGGTGGGCTCGGGGATCGTGAAGTTGAAGTACGGCCCGCTCACCGGATTGACAGTGCCAGTGACCTGCGCCAGCTTGTCGGTCCACCCCGCGTACCAGACGAGGACTTCGACCGACTCGTCCAGCTCGGCGCGTGCTTTTCTGCCGCCGCCCAGCAGCATTTCGAACTCCCCGCGGCGTGCGTCGAGCATCTCAGCTGCTCGGTAGAGAATCTGGCCGCGGTTCATCGCAGTGCGTGCGGACCAGCTTGTGACGGCCGTCCGAGCTGCTCGCACCGCGTCGCGCAGATCCTTGCGCGAGCCTCGCGGCACGTTCACCGAGCCGTCGGGCCTGTAAGCGCGGCCCGACTCCGACCGCACGAACTCGCCGCCGACGTATTGCTTATAAGTCTTGCGGACCTGGATTCGCTCGCCGCCGTTTTTCCCTGGCACTAGACCAGCTCCAGGTAAGGCAGCAATCCGTGCACGCCGCCCTCCCGACCATAACCCGACTCCTTGTAGCCACCGAATGGCGAAGTTGGATCGAACCGGTTGAAGGTGTTCGCCCATACGACTCCCGCGCGCAGGCGCTCGGCCATCCATAGGATCCGCGAGCCCTTGTCGGTCCACACACCTGCGGACAGGCCATATGGCGTGTTGTTGGCTTTCTCGACCGCTTCGGCGGGTGTGCGGAACGTGAGCACGGACAGCACCGGGCCGAAGATCTCCTCGCGCGCGATCCGATATGACTGCGAAACGTTCGTGAAGACCGTCGGCGGGAACCAGTAGCCGCGCTCCGGGAGCTTGCATTCAGGCTGAAAAATCTCGGCGCCTTCTTCGATGCCCGATTCGACGAGTCCCTGGATCTTTTCGAGCTGTGCTTTGGAGTTGATGGCGCCGATGTCGGTGTTCTTGTCCAGCGGGTCGCCAAGGCGCAGGGTCGACAGGCGCTGCTTCAGCTTCTCAAGCAAGGGTTGCGCGATCGACTCCTGCACCAGCAGCCGGCTGCCGGCGCAGCACACGTGCCCCTGGTTGAAATAGATCCCGTTGACGATCCCCTCAACGGCCTGATCGAGAGGCGCGTCTTCGAAAACAATGTTGGCCGCCTTGCCGCCCAGCTCGAGGCTCAGATGCTTGCCGCTGCCGGCGAGCGAGCGCTGGATGAGCTTGCCGACCTCGGTCGAGCCGGTGAACGCCACCTTCTTGACGCCCGGATGCGAGACGAGCAGCGAGCCGGTCTTGCCCGCCCCGGTGACGATGTTGACGACCCCAGGCGGCAGTTCTGCCTGCTGGCAGATCTCCGCGAACAACAGCGCCGACAGCGGCGTGGTCTCAGCCGGCTTGAGCACGACCGTGTTGCCCGCGGCCAAGGCGGGCGCGATCTTCCACGCCAGCATCAACAACGGAAAGTTCCACGGGATCACCTGGCCCGCGACTCCCAGTGGGCGCGGTCTCCGGTTGGGAAAGGCCCACTCGAGCTTGTCGGCCCAGCCCGCGTAGTAGAAGAAGTGGGCTGCGCTCAGCGGGATATCGACGTCGCGCGACTCCTTTATCGGTTTGCCGCCGTCCATCGTCTCGACCACCGCTAGCTCGCGTGCCCGCTCCTGCAGCAGGCGCGAGATCCGGAACAGGTAGCGGGACCGGCGCGCTGGCGCCATGCGCGACCACGAGGAGAAGGCCGTGCTCGCCGCGGAGACTGCCTTCCCGACGTCGACGGCATCGGCCTCGGCCACCTCCGAGAGCTTCTGCTCGGTTGCCGGGTTGATCGTCGGGAAGCGCTTCTTGCTGTGCGGCTCGACCATCTTGCCGCCGATGAACAGGCCATAGCGCGGCTGGATACGTACGTGGTCGATCGCCTCGGGGGCGGGTGCGTACTCAAACGTCTGCCTGGCGAGGTCGGCGGCTTGTCGCTTGGTGATGGCCATCAGTCGATGGTGAAGTAATCGGCCGACTGGTACACGCCGCTGCGTTCCTTGTCGATCTGCATGAGCACGTCATTGAGCAGGGTCGACGCACCGAGGCGGAATCGGTCCGGCGTCATCCACTCCGCCCCCAGGGTTTCGTAAAGGATCACCAGGTATGCGATCGCCTGTTTCGAGGTACGGATGCCGCCTGCCGCCTTGAACCCGACCGCGTGGCCCGTCTCGCGCATGAAATCGCGAATCGCCTCCATCATCACCAGGCTGACGGGCAGGGTCGCCGCCGGCTGGACCTTGCCGGTGGAGGTCTTGATGAAATCGGCGCCGGCGGCCATGGCGAGGATGCTGGCCCTGCGCACCGCGTCATAGGTGCCCAGCTCCCCGGTCTCGAGGATCACCTTGAGATGGGCCGATCCGCAAACTTCCTTGACCGCGACTATCTCGTCATAGACCTTCTGGTAGTCGCCGGATAGGAACGCGCCCCTGTCGATGACCATGTCGATCTCATCAGCGCCGGCGGCGACGGCGTCCTTGGTTTCGGCCAGCTTGATCGAGGTGAAGCTCTGACCTGACGGAAACGCCGTGGCGACGGAGGCCACCCTGACACCAGACCCGCGCAGGCGCTCGTGCGCTTCCGCAACGCGAGCCGGATAGACGCAGATGGCAGCGACCGATGGGATGGAGGCGTCGCCTGGTTTTGGGCGGATCGCCTTCGCCGAAAGCGCCGCCACCTTGCCGGGGGTGTCCGATCCCTCCAGGGTGGTGAGATCCATGCACCGGATGGCGAGGTCGAGAGCCCACAGCTTCGACGCCTTCTTGATCGATCGCTTCGCCAGCGAGGCGGCCCGCTCGTCGGCGCCGACCTCATCGACGCTTCGCACGCCTCGCATCAACGAGCCGAGATGAGACAGGGACAGGGCGGTCGCCACTCTTGGGATTATGCGCCCGGCCGGAGCGTGCCCTTGTCTCGCGTCGAGAAGGCTGTTAGACCCGGCAGCCGCCTGCCGAGGGGTGTGTCACGGGGGAACCGTGCCCGTGACTTCGCACCGGAACCGGTGGAGGAGCGCTCGTAGGATTTCCGTGACAGCCCCGCTTCGGGTGCTGCGAGCCGGTTGAGGCCTGAGTCGTGCCGGTAGGTGCCGGCGCTGCTTCATGAACGGTGACCGTTGGCTCTGCGCCGACCGGCCGATCAGCCGAAAGCACGCTTGCCGTCCGAACGGAGTCTGGGTTTGACAGCAGCGCTGAAGACGAAGGCAAGCCAATGCCAGGTGCACTGGCGAGCATCGGACCTGTCGTGGGTGCTGTCGATCTCGTGGCCCCAGATGAATCCGGCACGACGGCCGTCAGCGTGACGGCAGCTGCGACCACCGCGCTGATCGCCACTGTCGAGGCGACCTTTTGCGGCCAATCGGCCGAGGCAAGGCGGTCGAGTCTGTGGGCTTGAGCAACCAGGTAGCCGGCGCCAACAAGGACCATGGCGGAGAGCCACGTCCTGGTTCGGCTGACGTAAGCGTCGAGTCCCTTGAGCGCCAGCGACAGGCGCCGCCTCACGGTGCTGACTGACACCCCCAGGATGGCTGCAATTTCGCGATTGGTGCGGCCTTCCAGATAAGCGAGCGTCACCACGCGGCGCTCCTCGGCGCTCAGCTCCGCCATGCCGCCCCGGATCGTGTGCCGATCGAGAGCAGAGGCCAGCGCTTGCCATTCGCCGGCCGATGCCTGGCGGGTTTGGAGGTCATCTGCAAGCAGCTGCTTGGCATGCCCGTAATGGCCGAGGCGGCGGCGGGGATCGACGCCAAACATGTGGTGGCCGTTGGCCAGCCAGGAGCGCACGGCATCCAGCCGGCCCTGCTCGCTGGCCGCCTCCTCTTCGGGAAACTCTGTCCCCTGGTGCTTAAAAGCTCTCACGTCTGTTCGACCGTTATCCCAAACCCCACCGAAAAGGACGATGAATCGATCTCAAAGAGCCTACACCAGGCCTGGACGGATGGCACGAATTAGGCCCGGTTTGTTACCCCGCCAACGACCCGTTCGCCCGCCAGCGCGGCAGCTGCTCGGAAACCACTGCGTCCACCGCATCGATGAACTCCTGGATGTCCTGCTCCTCCATGGGCGTCGACAGTGCGCCCATCGCGCGCGGCGCCATCAGAACCCCGTGGTTGACCAGGGCCAGGAAGAAGTCGTGGGTGATCTTGGGGTTCGAGGTCGCCTTGGTCCGGTAATCGACGACCGGGACGTCGGTGAAATGGATGGCGAGCAAAGAGCCGGCCGCGTTGACCTGCGCCGGCAGTTTGTGCGAGGCGAATACCTCGGTGAGCTGGTCCTTGACCCGTGCGCCTTTTCGGTTGAGGTTGTCGTAAACCTCAGGGGTCAGCTCCTTCATCGCCGCCACGCCTGCGGCCATGCCAAGGGGGTTGCCGTTGTACGTCCCGCCCTGCGGTAGGTTGGGCTCGCGCCGCGGGTCCATCATCTGCATGATGTCGGCACGACCACCGAACGCGGCCACCGGCAAGCCGCCGCCGATGATCTTGCCCATCGTCGTCAGGTCGGGAGTGATGGCATACAGCTGCTGGGCTCCGCCCGGGGCGACCCGAAGCGAGATGACCTCGTCAAAGATAAGCAGCATCCCGAGCTCCCGGGTCACCGACCGTAACCGCTCGAGGAACTCATGGTTCGAAGCGATCACGCCTCCGGCGCCGATGATGGGTTCCAGGATCACGGCGGCCACCTTGTCGGCCTCTTCGCGGAGGATCCGCTCGGCCGCGTCGGGGTTGTTGAACGGGAGCACGACTGTGTCTCGAAGCGCCCACTGCGGAGTGCCAATCGAGTCGGGCCTGGCGATGGGGTGCTCCCCCGAGCCCGCGTCCGCCGGCGCGGGGTGGGTGCTCACCTCGGCATAGTCGTGCGTGCCGTGGTAGCCCCCTTCGATGCGGGCGATCTTGGGCCGGCCGGTGAAGGCGCGAGCCAGCCGCATGGCGAACATCGTGGCTTCGGTGCCCGAGTTGCAGAAGCGCACCAGCTCGAGGCTGGGCACCCGCTCGCAAAGAATGGTCGCGAGCTCCACCTCGATCGGGTTGGCCGCGGCGAAGGCGGTGCCGCGAGACGCCTGCCCGTGGATGGCCTCGACCACCTTCGGATGTGCGTGACCGAGGATCATCGCCGTGTAGTTGCCGAGCATGTCGATGCGCTCGGTGCCATCCACGTCCCAGATGCGGCAGCCCTCTCCTCTGTCGACATAAAGCGGATAGGGATCGAAGTAAGTGGTAGTGCGCGTCGTCCCGCCCGGCATGGCTTTGACTGCACGCTCGTGCAGCGCGCGGGATCCGGGAGTGGTCCTGCGGTAAACCTCCGCGGGGTCGACCATGTTGCTGATAGTGCTCGTGTCGGCGCGGCGCACGCAAGTTGTGGTCGGGGCCTGCGTTCGTTAGCTGCGACTGGCTCCCGCGGAATCAAGCGGCCGGGCCGGGCGCTTACACCTAGGCTGCACTGGAGATAGATCGAACAATGGCGGCGTCTAAAGCAAGCGGATACCCACTCAATCGCCAGAGGGGCCAGGCGATAGTTCTGGTCGGCCTCCTCATCCTGGTGCTCTTCGCCATGCTCGGTCTGGCGATCGACTCTGGGCGCGCCTATGTCGATCGCCGCGACCAGCAGGCCGCTGTTGATGCCGCGGCGCTGGCGGCCGGCGATTGGTACGAGAACTTCCACGACCTCTACGGGAGCACGCTTCCGAATTCAAAGCAGATCTATCAGAACAACCTGCACATCTACGGCGGCTCGTCTTCCGATGTGACGACGACCACGCTGGTCGGACCAAAAGGCAATCTCCAGCAGGACACCGACGTGGTCACGTATGCCAGCGGCTACTCATTGACAATCGTTGCCACCGACACGCAGTTCAACGGCTATGAGTTTCAGCTGACGACAACCCATTCGCTGCCGCTGGCGTTTATCAGGGTCTTCGGAGGGCCAGGGGCCGTCACCATCAGCGCCACGGCAACCGCGATCGTCGGCAATCAGCGTCAGACACCGGCCCTTCTCACCTTGAGCAACGGCAACTGCGCGACCGACCTCAAGGGGTCCACCACGCTGACGATCCTTGGCGACACGTATTCCAACGGCACCGCGTGCGTCGACGCCAACCTGCAGGAGGCGGGCAACTGTTATGGAGCGGCCGGCTCGACCTGCAGCTCCGCCAGCTACTACTGCTACAACTCCACCCCCGGCTTCGTCCCTTATGCGCCGCCCTGCAACCCGGGCGACACGCAGGGCGCCGCGATGGTGCCGGCACCCACGCTCCCCGACCCCGCTTATCAGGCGGGCTCGGTCCCCTATTACGCGACGCCGCAGAGCTACAACCAGTACAACCGGGGCACGTGGACGGAGATGCTGCCCGGGTCGTACGGCAACTTCCACCTCACCGGCGGCTCGGCGAGCTGCGCATTCCTTGACGGTGGCGTCTACGCGTGGACGAACGGCTACTCGTCCGATGCCAGCGGCAGCTTGCTGTCGAACGAGCTGAAGCCGCCGGACGAGCAGAGCTCCGCGGCGCCCGGCACTAACGCGGTTGCCAACCCGCAGTTCTGGGACCAGAACGGGACCGGCTGCGCGGGAGCCTTCAACCTGAGTGTGGTCACGGTCGGCGCGGGACAGGGCATCAAGCACCAGGGCGGCGCGGGGATCTGGGGTGTTGAGCTGACATCCGTGCGTTACGACCAGTTTGTGGACCCGACCGTAACGCCGAACCCCTGCTTCGCGGCCCCCGGATGCAGACGTGAGAGCGCGCCGTCCGCATGCAAGCAGATCAGCACCAATGACTCGCAGCCACCGGGAATCGACGTCAATGTCACCCGCAACGCGCCGGGCGCGCAGTACTACGACGTCTACGTC
>DATCPU010000463.1:0-1900 GCA_036569925.1 Candidatus Dormiibacterota bacterium | reverse complement strand
CCTGATAGGCTTGCCGTGTTTCGATGCAGATTACTGGTAGCCCTAGCCCGCATTTCTCAAACCTAAGGAGTGCATCGGAGTCCTGAATCGTCGAAAGTCCTTTTGCGAAAACGATTTTCGAGTGATTCGAGGAGAGCCCCGATGCCGACAGAGTGTAGCGCGGAACTGTTCGAGTTTGCACCTGTCGATCGGCGTGCGGTGGTTGCCGGTTTTGACGGCGGCACGATCACCTCGAATGCGGGCGCATTGCTGCTGGGACAGCTGGATCAGGGCCTTGGGTTGATGCGCCGATTTGCCGGTTGCTTCACCGACCGACGCGACCCGCGCTTTGTCGAGCACCGGGTGGAAACGCTGGTGGGCCAGAGGGTGTTCGGGCTGGCGCTGGGCTACGAGGACCTGAACGATCACGACGAGTTGCGCAAGGACCCGATGTTCGCGGTGCTGGCGAGCAAGCTGGCGCCGGTTCTGCGCTCGGACTGCGAGCCTGTGGCGGGCAAGAGCACGCTCAACCGCCTCGAGCACATGCCCAAGCGGCACGGGGCGAAGTATCACAAGATCGACTACAACGCAGAGAAGGTCGACGCGCTGTTCGTGGAAGTGTTTATGGAGTCCCATGAGAAAGCGCCCCGAGAGATCGTGCTCGATCTGGACGCCACCGACATTCCGCTGCACGGCAATCAGGAGGGCCGCTTCTTCCACGGCTATTACGACAATTACTGCTATCTGCCGCTTTATGTGTTCTGCGGCACGCATCTGCTCCTGGCCAGGAACCGGCGCGCCGACAGAGACGCCAGCGCGGGCGCGGTGGAGGAGATGGCGCGCATCGTGATGCGGATCCGGTCTCGCTGGCCGCGCGTGAAGATCGTCCTGCGTGCCGATTCGGGCTTTGCCCGCGAAGAGCTGATGGCCTGGTGCGAGGAGAACCGCGTCGATTACGTCTTCGGCCTGGCCCGCAACGAACGGCTGGAAAAGGCGCTTTCGGACTGCATGGCGAAAGCGACCCGCCAATTCGTCGTGACGGGCAAACCGGCGCGCCTCTTCAAGGACTTCCGTTATCGGACGCACGACAGCTGGAGCCGAAGCCGGCGCGTCGTGGGCAAGGCCGAGCACACGCTTGAAGGCGCCAATCCCCGCTTCATCGTCACCTCGCTCAAGCATCGGCGGATCGAGGCACGCCCCCTCTACGAGGACCTGTATTGCGCCCGCGGCGAAGCGGAGAACCGCATCGGCGAGCAGTTCGAGCTGTTCGCGGATCGCGCCTCCTCGGCCACCCTGGAGGCCAACCAGCTCCGCCTCTACTTCTCGGCCATGGCCTACACTCTGGTGGACCATCTGCGCCGGATCGCGCTCAAGCACACGCAGCTCGCCACAGCTGCCGTCCAAACCATTCGCCTGAGGCTCTTCAAGCTCGGTGCTCAGGTGCGCATCAGCGTGCGCCGCATCCGCTTCGCCATCGCCTCGGGTTGTCCCAATCGGGTCGAGTTCGCAATGGCACACCTCTATCTCAGGCGCGCCTTCAGTTCCGGTTGAGCCGATCCTGCAACCGATCTTGCCGCAAAACCGTCCACCGCGGCGGCGCTCCAACACGCTCGCACCTGCTACTTCTGCGACAGACTCCAACCGCGGACTCGTATCGCGCGAACCGTCGATCGCAAATTCGGCCGCCTCACCGCAAGCCGCACCCATCCCCTCGGATAATTGTCTGCCGCCCCTCGCTTCCGGGTCAAAAGCCGTCCACCCTTTGAGAAATGCGGGCTTGTGGTATCCTTGACATCAGGCGCAGCGGAAGATGACCACCGTTCGTGGCCAGGACCTCATGAATCCCCTCATTTCCTGAAGGACTCATGTTGGCCCTATTTCGCAGCGAAATCATGAGGACATAGAATCACCTCAGATGAGC
>DATCPU010000462.1:0-1770 GCA_036569925.1 Candidatus Dormiibacterota bacterium | reverse complement strand
GAGTCCGACACCGACGAAGACAAGCGAGGCTGTGACCTCGAGCTGGGTCGAGTGAACGGTGATCTCGGAAAGCAGGAACATCCCCACCGCGGTGACGGCCGCGCCGACGGTGCCCAGGTACTGGTAGTGCTTGATGCGGACCATGAGCTGGCCGGTCGCGATGCTCGCGCCGATCAGGCCGAACATCAGCGGAGTGATCAGGGCGCCGGAGTTGGTGGCGCTGATGCCAAGCACGCCCTGGTAGACCAGGGGCACGAAGATGATCGTGCCAAACATCCCGAAGGACATGATGAAACCGATCAGGATCGACACCGCGTACGCGCGGTTTCTGAACAGCCCGATGGGAACGATCGGCTCCTCCTCGTGAGCCTCGACCCAGATGAACACAAGCAGGACGACGATGCCGCCGAGCAGGGGCGCGAGCGTCTGCCAGCTGCTCCAGCCATAGGTCGTGGTGTTGGAGAGGGCGAGCAGGATCGGGGTCAGGCCAAGCGCCAGAAGGCCGGCGCCGGCGAAGTCGATGTTGCGCCACGAGGCCTTGGTCCGGACGAAGGGCAGGAACATCGCGAGCAGCGCGATGCCGAGGACGCCGACCGGAATGTTCACGTAGAACACCCAGCGCCAGCCCCAGTTGTCGGTGATGAAGCCGCCGGCAGTCGGTCCGATGATCGACGCGAGGCCGAAGACGCCACCGAAAACGCCCTGCATGCGAGCTCGGGTCTGAGGGGTGAAGATGTCGGCGAGAACTGTGAACACCGAGGCGAACAGCACGCCGCCGAACAGGCCCTGCGCGCCGCGGAAGATGATGAGCTCCGTCATGTTCTGGCTGAAGCCACAGAGCCAGCTCATGGCCATGAAGCCGGCCATGCCGGCGAGGATGAAGGGCTTGCGGCCGAACAGGTCGCCTAGCTTGCCGGCGATCGGGACGGTGATGGTGGAGGTGAGCAGGTACGCCGTGGTGACCCAGGCGTAGCGGTCGAAGCCATTCAGCTCGGCGATGATCCGCGGCATCGCGGTGCCGACGATGGTCTGGTCGAGGGCGGCCAGAAGCAGCGCCAGCATGACGCCAACGGTGACGAGGATCAATCGGCGGCGGGGCATCTCAATAACGGCGGTCATACCTTTTCGAGCTCCTTGGTTGCAGTGAGGTTGCGGGCGAGTTTCAGACAGAGGTGACGAAGCTGCTGCAGCTCGTCGTTGGTGAAGTCGGCGACCAGGCCGTGTTGCTGGCTACCCATCTCGGTTTTGATATCGCTGAGCTTTTGCTTGCCGGAAGCGGCGAGGCGAACCCGGATCGCGCGGCGATCCTCGGGGTCGGGGAATCGCTCGACAAAGCCGTCGGCCTCGAGGCTGTCGATCAGGCCCGTGACGTTTCGAGGGCTGACGTCCAGCTCCTGGGCAAGGTCGCCGAGGGTGATGGAGTCCTTGTGCCGGAGGCGCCACAGGAGGCCCATGCGGCTCTCGCTGAGGCCGTGGCGCTCGAGCCAGCGGTCCATCGCGTTTCGGAAGGCGTGAGAGGCGGTGCGAAGGGCGGCCAGCGCCTCGGTGGCGTCAATCTCGTCGAGGCTGGTGTCTTGCGCCAGGCGCTCGCGGATCCGGCGGTCAAAAAGACAGCCTTTCGCGTCGGTCTCGATAAAGGGCTCATGCATCTCTGAAGTACTTCAATATTACCTAGTTCAGGGTTATTCCAAACCAGCACTTGCTCCCTCTCCCCCTCGGGGGAGAGGGTTGGGGTGCGGGGCGTCAGCTGGCACGACCGCGTGAATCAAA
>DATCPU010000461.1:0-14688 GCA_036569925.1 Candidatus Dormiibacterota bacterium | reverse complement strand
GGTCTCCACCTACCAGTCCGCGTCGGGAGCAGGTAGGGCATTGGTGGACGAGCTCGAAGAGCAGACCAAGGCGATAGCGGCCGGAAAGGAACCGCAGGCCGTCGTCTATCCGTACCAGCTCGCATACAACGTGGTCCCTGGCGGTTGGCATCCCGAAGCCGGTGGCTACAACGAGGAAGAGGTCAAGATCGCCAACGAGACCCGAAAGATCATGCACATGCCGGAGCTGCCCATAGCAGCGACCTGTGTGCGCGTCCCCGTCCCGGTCGGACATGGCGAGTCGGTGTTCATCGAAACGACGCGAAGGATCTCAGCCGACGAGGTCCGCTCCCTGCTCGGCAGCTCGCCCGGGATCATCGTCGAGGACGACCCACACGCAAAGATTTACCCGACGCCACACCACGTGACTGGCAAGGACGGGGTGTATGTTGGCCGCATTCGCAACGACCCGTCCTCCAAAAACGGCCTGGCGCTATGGATCGTGTCAGACAACCTGCGCAAGGGCGCAGCGCTGAACGCGGTCCAGATCGCAGAGCACGCGATTGAGTTAGGAGTCATATAGCCCCATGAATCTGCGCCTTCGGCGGTTCGATTAATGAGGACCCCACAACGAAGACGTGACCACAATGACTGGAGTGGCTGCTGGATGCCGGGTTACGCCCGGAATGAATCCGGGCTCCCTCTCCACCTGGATGGGAGGATGAATTGAAGGACCTCGGCCGCCTGCTGACGGCGATGCTGACGCCGTTTACTAGCGATGGCGGTATTGACTACCAGGCGGCTGAGAAGCTTGCGGCTCTGCTCGTGGCCGATGGGTCGGACGGCGTGATCGTCTCCGGCACCACCGGCGAGTCGCCCACCTTGAGCGATGACGAGAAGATCGAGCTACTAAAAGTCATCAAGAAGGCGATCCCAGGCAAGACTGTCATCGCCGGTAGCGGCAGCAACGACACGCGCCACTCGGTGAAGCTGTCCGAGCGAGCGATGAGCGCCGGCGCGGATGCCCTGCTGGCGGTCGTGCCTTATTACAACAAGCCGCCGCAAGAAGGCATGTTCCAGCACTTCAAGGCGATCTCCGAGGTCGGCCCGACGATCATGTACAACATCCAGGGCCGCACCGCGATCAACATGACCGCAGTCACCACGCTTCGGTGCGCTGAGCTGCCGGGCATCGTCGGCGTCAAGGAGGCAAGTGGCGATCTCGACCAGGTCGGGCTCGTCTGCGCGGGCAAGCCGGTTGGCTTCAACGTCTGGAGCGGCGACGACAGCTGGACGCTGCCCGTGATGTCGGCCGGCGGCTACGGTGTGATCTGCGTGGTGTCGCATATTGCAGGGCGCTCGATGCGGAAGATGATCGAGGCCCACCTCAAGGGTGAGAATGACGCCGCGCGCAAGATCCATGTCGGCCTCCTGCCTGTCATCAAAGCGCTGATGACCACGGCGGCCAACCCTGTTCCGATCAAATCGGTTCTCAACGCGATGGGCTTTCCAGCCGGTCCTTTCCGCCTTCCCCTGGTCGCGCTGACAACAGAACAGCTCGAGGCCGTCATGCACACGGTTCGCGAAGCCGGAGAGCTCATCACGTTCAAGGCGGGCGTCAAAGTCGCTTAGCGCACCGGAGCTCCAGCTTCTCCACACCGAGATTCGCGCCTGCACCAAGTGCGGGCTCCACGCGACGCGAACTCAGGCGGTCCCGGGAACCGGACCTTGTCCCGCCGACATCATGATCGTGGGCGAGGCGCCGGGCTTCAACGAGGACCGCCAGGGCGAGCCCTTCGTTGGCGCCGCCGGCAAGCTGCTCGACACACTCCTCGTGCGGATCGGCCTCAGCCGCGCGGACGTTTTCATCACCAACGTCCTCAAGTGCCGGCCACCGATGAACCGCGATCCGATGCCAAACGAGGCCGAAGCGTGCTCGCCATACCTGGCCAAGCAGCTCGAGATGGTACAGCCGAAGGTTGTGCTCATCCTCGGACGCCACGCCATGGAGCGGCTGATGCCTGGTCAGGGCTCCATCTCGCGCGTGCACGGCAGCATGGTGAAGCGTGGCAGCGTGGCCTACGTGCCGCTTTATCACCCGGCCGCGGCGCTGCACAACGGAGCCCTGGTGGCCGACCTGGAGCGCGACTTTGACCAGGTGAAGGTCTACCTCGACAAGCTCCTGGCACCGCCACCACCTCCTGAGCCAACACCGCCTCCGCGACAGGAAGCCGAACAGCTGCGTCTGCTGTGAGCGCTTCGCGACTCCGATATCTGCCGCTGGGCGGCCTGGGCGAGGTCGGCATCAACATGTGGGCCCTCGAGTGGGAGAAGCAGATCCTCGTGGTGGACGCGGGATTGATGTTTCCGCACGAGGACATGCTCGGCATCGACCTGGTGCTGCCCGACATCTCATACCTCCTGGATCGAAGCAAGGATGTGCTCGGCATCTTCTTGAGCCACGGGCATGAAGACCATATAGGTGGGCTTCCATATGTCTTGAAGAAGCTCAACGTGCCCGTTTACGGCACGCGGCTCACTCTCGGCCTGGTCAAGCCCAAGCTCAAGGAGCATCGCATCCTGCGTGAGGCCGACCTGCGGGAGGTTCGTGTGGGCGATGCGGTCCAGCTCGGCCCATTTCGTGTCGAGACCGTGGCCGTATGTCACTCGATACCCGATGCCGTTGCGCTGGCCATCGAGACCCCGGTCGGGAGGGTTATCTATACCAGCGACTTCAAGCTCGACGATGCGCCGCCCGACGGCTCGCCGACCAACATGGCGCGATTCAAACAGCTGGGCGACGCGGGAGTGCTCCTTCTGCTCGGCGACTCGACCAACTCCGAGCGTGCAGGCCGATCAGGCTCGGAGCGCGACCTGCATGCACCCTTCGAGCGGATCTTCGGCGAGGCGCCCGGGCGCATAGTCGTCGCCAACTTCGCGTCGAACATCCATCGCATCCAGCACCTCGTTCGCATGGCGATCCAGTTCGAACGCCGGGTGGCGGTCGTGGGACGGAGCCTGCAGACCAACTTCAAGACCGCGCGTGAGCTCGGTTTTTTGAAAGTGCCCGAAGGGCTCACCATCAAGCTGGAGGACGCCGACCGCATCTCGCCCTCCAAGCTCCTGCTGCTCACCGCTGGGAGCCAGGGCGAACCGATGTCGGCGCTCGCCCGCTTCGCCGCGCAGCGCCACCCCTTCGTTAACGTGCTCAAGGGAGACTGGGTGGTCATCTCAGCGCGGCCGATCCCGGGCAATGAGCGACTCGTCCACCAGACGGTCAACAACCTGTACCGCCACGGGGCGCGGGTGTTTTACTCCGAGGTCGGCCACGTGCACGTCACGGGCCATGCCCAGAGGGACGAGCTTCGCGAGATGCTCGATGCGGTTCGCCCTCGGTACTTCATCCCGGTGCACGGCGAATACCGGCAGCTGGTGCAGCATGCCGAGATAGCCCGCGAGGCGGGCCTGAGCGACGATCGCATAATCGTCGTCGAGGACGGCGAGACGGTGGAGCTCGGCACCGACTCCATCCACACGGGAACCAAGATCAGCACGGGCCTGGTGTTCGTCGACGGCCTTGGAGTGGGCGATGTCGAGCAGGTCGTGCTGCGCGACCGGCGGCATCTTGCCGAGGATGGCATCCTGATCGTGACTCTGACCGTCGATCGTGACACTTCGATCGTGAGGGCTGGACCCGATCTAACCTCCAGGGGTGTCATCGAGCCAGAGCTGTCATCGAAGCTGATGGCTGATGCGCGAGATTCTGCGGTGGCGAGCATTGCCCGCCTGGCCGATACTCACGCGGACGTGAACACACTCAGAGAAGCGATCCATGACGCGGTGTCACAAACCGTGTGGAAGAAAACTAGGCGGCGCCCAATGGTCATCCCCGTGGTGCTGGAAATATGAGAGGGAACCCCCGGTGGTTCCCCTGCGCGCTCAAAGCGGCGTTGAGGATGGGACTTACTGAATGCATCGGCGGGCGCCTGCTCTCCCTCCGGTATATCGAAGGGATATATGTAAATGACTTCTCCTCGCCACGTCGGGAGACGTTTTGATAATGACAAAGCCGCGACCGGGGGGACCCCGGCCTCCCTTGCCACGCTAGCTTTGCTCAAATGAAGCTTCCGCCACTAGCGCTCGTTGCGCCCAGCCTTTGTCCTCGCTGCGATCAACCCGCCATGGTGGTCGACTCGGGCGAGGATGCCCGTTGCGGGCACTGCGGCCTACAGCTGCATCAGTGCGGAAGGTGTCGAGGGGTGGCCGGCCCGTTCGATCGGTTCTGCGGATTCTGCGGCCACGAGATGGTGCGGGGCGAGACGCGCCCCATGTGGTGGAGGCTGTGGCTGCTGGCAGCGCTGGTGCCGCTGGCAGCAGGCCTGGTCTATGGCATCGTGCAAGCGGGCCTGCACCCGGCGAGGTAAGGCGGAGCCCCGACGCCAATCGGCCGGACTCGACCAAAAACGCCCTATTGGCGCACCACCCACCCAGGACACGACAATTCGTGCCCGAATGGCTGCCTCCTATCTATTCAGCCGCTGCCCGCACTCCACGCAGTAGCTGTGCCTTCCAAGGTTGTGGTGGCCGCACGACGAGCAGACGAGGCGCCGCGGCGGATCCGCCTGCAGCCAGCGCTCACGCTCCCGGCGGTACCAGATTCCATCCTCGGGCCCCAGCATCCACCGCCGCCCCTCGCCATCCAGTACAGCCAGGTCGCGCACCGCGACGCGGAAGGCCCTGGCCTGCAAGGCCCCGACCCGCCGCTCTTCGACCAGGTCGCGATAACGGAGCTCCGCGTCGGAGAAGGGATCGACAGCCACGAGGACAGTATTGCGCGGGACGCTCGTTTGGGACAGGGCCGTTACCCGCTGTAGAATGCCCTACGGCCCGAGGCCCGCAGAATGCGTCGCACCACCACACGTAGCTCACGTTCCGCCCACGGCGCGCGCCGCGCTGCATCTTCGCGTCCCCGCACAACCCGCGGCAAGCGCAAAGGTCCAGCCCGGCCCAGCCTCACGCCCCGGCAGGGTCGCGAGATCGCAGGCGTCCTGCTCATCCTCGCCGCGCTGCTCAGCCTCCTGGCGATCGCAAGTAACGCCGGCTCGATCCTGACGGGCCTCCACGACTGGCTCATGGCCTCGTTCGGCCGCGCCTGGTTCGTCCCGGTCGGTGTGGCGCTGGCCTTCGGCACATACCTGATCTGGCCAAAGGCCCCGCGGCCCCGCCCCGTCGATGTCGTGTCCGGCGTCATCGCCGTGATGTCCCTTATCGGTCTTTTCGCTCTGGCCGCCAACGCAGGCGGCTCCGCCGGGCATGGCGTGGCCCAGGTGGTGGAGCAGGTCGTTGGCCATTGGGGCGCGTGGGCTTTGCTGATCGCGGGACTGGTGATCGGCCTGATCGTCACAGTCCATTTCAGCCCGGGCGCGATGATCGCCACCGTGATCCGCGCAGGCCGCGCGGCTTTCGCGGAGCGCAACCGGCTGGAGCGCCTCGTCTCACCTCCTGCTGCCCCGCCTGCCGCGAAAGTGCAGAAGAACGGCCAGTCGAAAGAGGCGGCCCTGGCGCGCTCAGCAGCCGCCTTCGCAACCCCACCGCCGTCGGTCGAGGCAACTCCCGCTTGGGAGCTCGAGGTGGCCGCGGACGTGCACGGCGCAGAACCGGCGACGCCCGAGGCTCACGCGCGCCCCGCCGAACAGCCAGTCATGCGCATCGTCGCCGAACCCGAAGACGAGCTGCCGGAGATCGAATGGAAATTGCCTTCCATCGCCCTCCTGGACACGGTGACCGCGCGCCGCGAGCGCATGGCCGACGAGATCAAGCGCAACGTGAAGATCATCGAGAGCACGCTCGAGACCTTCGGCGTGCCTTGCAAGGTGGTCGGAGTCAACCCCGGCCCGGCGGTGACTCAGTACGAGCTTCAACCCGGCCCCGGCATCCAGGTCAAGCGGATAACGGCGCTGCAAAACGACCTTTCGCTCGCGCTGGCCGCGGCTCCGCTCAGGATTGAAGCGCCGATTCCAGGCAAGGCCGCAGTGGGTATCGAGGTACCCAACAAATCCGCGAGCCTGGTCACCATCCGAGAGGTGCTCGAGACCGCCGCGTTCAGGGAGGGCACGCGCGTGCTGGCCCTTGGCCTGGGCAATGACGTATCGGGTGCATCGATCGTCGCCGACCTGACGCGCATGCCGCACCTGCTCATCGCGGGCGCCACGGGCCAGGGCAAGAGCGTGTGCATCAACGCATTGATCACCAGCCTTCTGTTTCAGATGACTCCAGACCATATGCGTCTTCTCCTGATCGACCCAAAGCGCGTTGAGCTGACCGGTTACAACGGGCTGCCACATCTCGCGCTGCCCGTGCTCGTCGAATCGCACCAGGCCGCGGCTGCCCTGCGTTGGGCGGTGGCCGAGATGGACCGCCGCTACAAGATGTTCTCGTCAGAGGGTGTGCGCAACATCGCGGCATACAACGAGAAGGCGGTCCAGAAGCTGGCCCGAGAGATCCCCTACATCGTCATCGTGATCGACGAGCTGGCCGACCTGATGATGGTCGCGGCCGGGGAGATCGAAGAGCTCATCTGCCGCATCGCGCAGCTGGCCAGGGCTGTCGGCATCCACCTCGTGATCGCCACGCAGCGGCCGTCAACCGACATCATCACCGGCCTCATCAAGGCCAACATCCCTTCGCGTATCGCGTTCGCTGTCGGCTCGCAGGTCGACAGCCGGGTCATCCTGGACTCAGGTGGCGCCGAGAAGCTGCTGGGACGCGGCGACATGCTCTATCAGCCGGTGGACGCAGGCAAACCGACGCGAATCCAGGGGGCCTTCGTCAGCGACCCCGAGGTCGAGGGCGTTGTTAACTTCTGGAAGTCGCAGGGTTCTCCGCGCTACATGGAGGAGATCCTCGAGGAGGGCGCGGGCACGGAGTGGGAGAGAGGCGAGACCGCGGAGCGCAAGCTGGACCCACTCTTCGCCCGCGCGGCACGTGCTGTCGCAGCGGAGGGGGCTGCATCCGTCTCCCTGGTGCAGCGCAAGTTCAACGTCGGCTACTCGCGCGCCGGCCGAATCGTGGACCAGCTGGCCGAGAACCACGTGGTCGGCGGCTACCAGGGATCGAAGTCGCGCGAGGTGATGATGAACCTGCCAGATGTGGACGACCTCCTGGAACGACTGGGCATCGAATGAGCCGGCGGGAAGCTGCGGGTGGCAACCCGTGGCGCCCTCGTCGCAAACTCTCCTCGTAGGAACTCCGTGAATCTGCCAAACGCGTTGACGCTGAGCCGCCTGGCTGCGATCCCCGTGCTGATGATCCTTCTCGTCGTGCGGTTCCCAGGCCATGATCAGATCGCAGCGGCGGTGTTCATCGTCGTGTCGTTCACCGACACCCTGGACGGCCAGATCGCCCGCCGTCGCGGTCTCGTCAGCGACCTGGGTAAGTTCCTCGACCCGCTGGCTGACAAGCTCTTCGTCCTCTCAGTGCTCATCGTGCTGGTGCAAGAAGCCCTCGTCCCCGCGTGGGTGGTGGTGGTCATCTTCTCGCGCGAGCTGCTGATCACCATCCTGAGGTCAGTGGCCGCAAGCCAGGGCCGCATCATCTCGGCGGCGCCGATGGGGAAGACCAAGACCATGACCCAGATGGCAGCGGTCGTGCTGCTTATCTTGCAGCGGCCGTACCCGGCCATCGTGCCGTTCGCGGAGCTGGCCGTTGGCGTCGCAATCATCTTCACGGTGGGGAGCGGCATCGACTACATGTGGCGGTTCCGGCACGTGTTGTGGCCTGCGGCCGCGGGCGATGTCAACCCAGGCGAGGCGCCCACAGCCGGACAACACGTCGGACCCCTCGCACGTGAGCTGGGGAGTCGATTGACCAAGGCTCGACTCACTGTGTCGGTCGCAGAGTCGTGCACCGGTGGACTCCTCGGGTCTCTCCTCACCGACCAGCCCGGTAGCTCCGCGTATTTCATCGGGGGCGTCATCGCCTACTCGAACGAGGTCAAGCGCGCGCAACTCGGGGTCCCGGCGGACCTGCTGGCACGGCACGGAGCGGTGAGCCGCGAAGTTGCGATCGCAATGGCAGAAGGCGCCCGATCAAAATTCGCGACCACGCTTGCGGCTTCGATCACCGGGATCGCCGGGCCCGACGCCGAGGGCAGCAAACCAATCGGCCTGACTTACATCGCCGTGGCGAGCGCGAGAGGAACCACCTGCAACGAGTACAGGTTCAAGGGAGATCGCTGGGCCAATCGCAGGGAGGCTGCCGACGAGGCCTTGCGCCTGCTGATAGAGGGTGCGCGCATGGCGGCAGGAAAAATCGCATCTTGAACCAGGTGAAAGCGTGCTCAGACTGGCGACCGGCCAAGTTCGGGCGCCAAGCCGTTCTGATACGAAATAGCCTGTTTGTGAAACCCTCTTGACCTGCGAACACCTGTTCGTCATACTTGCCGGACGGCCTACTTCGAGCACTGCTGTTAAGCACACATTGACCCCAGCACCGCGACGTAGAACACTCGCCGCAACGACCTAGGAGGCACGATGGATCAAGACAAAGAAAAGGCAAAGTCACTCGACTCGGCGATCTCCCAGATTGTCAAGAGCTACGGCAAGGGAGCCATCATGAAGTTGGGCGAGCAAGCCGCGCTGCACGGGGAGATCATGGTCATCCCGACGGGCGCGTTGCTGCTCGACCTGGCGTTGGGAGTGGGGGGGATCCCCCGCGGCCGCGTCACCGAGCTCTACGGCCCGGAGTCGGCAGGCAAGACCACGCTGGCGCTGCACGTCATCGCCGAGGCCCAGAAGCTTGGCGGGGTGGCAGCCTTCGTCGACGCCGAGCACGCGCTCGACCCGCTCTATGCATCGAGGATTGGGGTCAAGATCGACGACCTTCTGATCAGCCAGCCGGACACCGGCGAGCAGGCCCTCGAGATCGTCGAGGTCCTGGTCCGCTCAGGCGCGATCGACGTGATAGTCATCGACTCCGTCGCGGCGTTGGTGCCCAAGGCGGAGATCGAAGGTGAGATGGGCGACTCCCATATGGGGCTGCAGGCACGCTTGATGTCGCAGGCGCTCCGCAAGCTGACCGGAGCGATCTCCAAGTCGAACTGCTCGGTCATCTTCCTCAACCAGCTGCGCGAGAAGGTCGGCATCATGTTTGGCAACCCAGAGACGCAGCCGGGCGGCCGCGCTTTGAAGTTCTACTCGTCCGTCCGCCTCGACATCCGCAAGGTCGAGGTGATCAAGAACGGGCTGGACTCAGTCGGCGCGCGAGTCAAGGTCAAGGTCGTCAAGAACAAGGTCGCGCCTCCGTTCAGGTCCGCCGAGTTCGACATTCTCTTCAACGAAGGCATCTCGCGCGAGGGCTCGCTGATCGATGCCGCGCTCGAGTACGCGATCCTCGAGAAGAGCGGGACATGGATGTCCTACGGAGACCAGCGTCTAGGCCAGGGCCGCGAGAACGTGCGCAACTACCTGCGCGAGAACCCGACCCTGTCCGCCGAAATCGAGGCCAAGGTTCGCGAGAAGGCTGCTGCCGGCGGCGCCTCGCCGGCCAAGGTCTTGGGCCCAGTGAGGGCCGCGGCGGGTGCAGCAGAGGAGCTCTAAGAAGCGCCAGGGCGGGGAGGCAGGTGCCAAACCGCCTGGCGACCCGGTCCAAACGGGCATCAGGCTTCTAAGCCGGCGCGACCACTCCCGCGAAGAGCTCAGACGAAAGCTGAGCCTGCGCGGCCACGAGCAGCAGGCGATCGACGAGGCGATCAAAGCGATCCACAGGTCGTACTGTCTCGACGACCAGGCCTTCGCCAGGTCCTATGTGCGCCGCCGGTCCTCAACGCGGGGTCCGCTGGCCATAGCTGGGGAGCTCGCGGCGCGTGGGATCGACCGGGCCGTCAGCGAGACGGCACTGGCTGAGTTTGACGCCGACGCCCAGCTGCGCGCCGCCAACTTGCTCGCCATACGTCTCTATCACCGGGAGCGAGCGGATCTTGACTACCGCCAGATCGTGACCAAGGTCGGCGGGAAGCTGCTCCGTCGCGGCTTTTCCATGACCATCGCCCGGGCGGCTTGCAGGTCGTTGACCTCGGGAACGGCCCAAATCACCGAAGACTAGAATCTAAGGTCCGCGGCGCTTTTTGAGCGCCCGCAGTCATTGAGCCAACCCGACGCGGGGCCATCTGCCCTGCATTGGATCCGCACTTTGACAATTGAATACATGAGGTGCATGTCACATGCCTATCTACGTTTTCGTACCGACATTGGTGGTGGCACTTCTGGTCGGCTTTGGGGTGGCGTATCTGCTGCTCCGCGGCCGGCAAAGCGACGGGAGCAGCGTGCTGGAGATAAAAGCCCAGCTGGCACTCTCCGAGGCCGAAACACAGGCCAAAGAGAAGCTCCTCGAAGCCAAAGAGGAAGCGGTCAAGATCCGCACTGCCGCCGAACAGGAAGCCCGGGAGTACCGGGGACAGTCACAACAGATCGAAAAGCGTCTTTTCCAAAAAGAGGAGAACCTCGACAAAAAGACCGAGGACCTCAGCCGGCGAGAGCGCGAGCTCGGAGACCGGGAGAAGGGGCTGGACGAGGTCAGGGCGCAGCTCGACGACACCTACAAGCAGCAGGAGAACGAGCTTCAGCGGGTCGCCAACATGACCCGTCAGGAAGCCCAGGGAGTCCTGATGAGCCAGGTCGAGCAAGATCTCCGCAACGAGGTTGCCCGCAAGGTGCGGGAGGCGGAGCTTGGAGCTCGCGACGAGAGCGAGCGCCGCGCCAGGGAGATCGTCACCGAGTCGATCCAGCGAATCGCCGCCGACCAGACCGCCGAGGTCTCGGTCTCGGTGCTGCCGCTGCCGACTGACGAGCTCAAAGGCCGCATCATCGGCAAAGAGGGCCGCAACATCAGGGCCCTTCAGCAGGCGACGGGGATCGACCTGATAGTGGACGACACCCCGGAAGCCGTGATCATCAGCGGGTTCGACCCGGTCCGCCGCGAGGTGGCTCGTGTCGCGCTGAACAAGCTGATCGTCGACGGCCGGATTCATCCGGCCCGCATCGAGGAGATTGTTGCCAAGTCCCGAGTCGAGGTCCTGCAGAGGGTCAAGGAGGAGGGGGAGGCGGCAGTCCTGGAGGTCGGCCTGCAGGGCCTTCACCCTGAGGTCGTCCGGCACCTGGGCATCCTGCGTTTCAGGACCAGTTACGGACAGCAGGTGCTCAATCACTCCAAAGAGGTCGCCTATCTCGCCGCCATGATGGCGTCGGAGATCGGCGCCGACGTCCGCATCGCAAAGCTGTCAGGCCTGCTGCACGACATCGGCAAGGCCATCGACCACGAGGTCGAGGGCTCGCACGCCGTGATCGGAGCGGACCTGTTGCAGAGACACGGGGTTCCCAAAGAAGTGGTGCACGCCGTGCGTGCTCATCACTACGACGAGGAGCCTCACAGCCTCGAGGCACTGCTGCTCATCGCGGCTGACGCCATCTCCGCTGCCCGCCCGGGTGCGCGCAGGGAGTCGCTGGAGGCTTATGTCAAGAGGCTGGAGAAGCTGGAGGAGATCGCAAACTCGTTCCAGGGGGTTCAGCAGTCCTACGCCATCCAGGCCGGCCGCGAGGTTCGGATCCTGGTCAAGCCGGAGCAGATCGACGACACGGCTGCCCAGCTGATGGCCCGGGATATCGCGAAACGAATCGAAACCGAGCTGAGCTTCCCGGGCCAGATCCGCGTCACAGTGGTCCGCGAAACCAGAGCCATCGAGTACGCCAAATAGGACTTACAAGGGGAGCCGCCGGGGCTCCCCTTTTTTATTGGGCCTCCCCGCTCGCTGGGGAGGTCGGCTCCGATCGCGAAGTGGGCGCAGGTGGGAGGGGGCGCGGATAAAGCACAGCCTGTGCTGTCGGCTTAGCCTTTCCGAGACGATGCCCGACGATTTCCGAATTCTCTTTGTCGCCGACGTCGTCGGCGCGCCCGGGCGCGACGCCGTCAAGGCTATCCTCCCCGAGCTCAAGAAAGAGGTTCAGCCGCATCTAACCATCCTCAACGGCGAGAACTCTGCGGGCGGCTTTGGCATCACCGGCAAGCTGGTCGCCGAGCTGAAGGCGGCGGGCGCCGACGTCATCACCACCGGGAACCACGTCTTCGCCCAGAAGGACTTCCTCCCGGAGCTGCCCAAGCTCGAGCGGGTCCTCAGGCCGGCCAACTACCCTCCCCAGGCGCCGGGTGTGGGGTGGTGCGTGGTCGAGGCCGGCGGCCACGAGGTCCTGGTCATGAACCTTATGGGGCGCATCTTCGTGGAGGCGCTGGACGACCCTTTCCGGACGGCGGACGCGATCCTGGCGGCGCACCCTGGGGTGAAGATCGTCTTCTGCGACATGCACGCTGAGGCCACCTCCGAGAAGACCGCCATGGGCTGGCATCTGGCCGGGCGGGCCAGCGCCGTCGTCGGCACCCACACCCACATCCCGACGGCGGACGCCAGGGTCCTCCCCGGCGGCACGGCCTATGTCACAGACGTGGGCATGGTGGGACCAAGGGACGGCTGCATCGGGATGGACAAGGACGTGGTCCTCCAGCGCTTCCTGACAGGGGTCCCAACCAGGTTCGTGGTCGCCTCCGGACCCGTGACATTCAATTCGGTACTGGTTACCATTAACAGTTCCACCGGCCGGGCAACATCGATCCAGAGAATCGACAAAGAGCATTCCTGAAGGGGTTCCAGCAAAAATGACAGGCGAGCGCGCACCAGTCGAGGTGCTGAAGGTTTCGGCTACCTCCAAGCCTGTCGCCGTTGCCGGAGCCATCGCCGGTGTGATCAGGAGCAAGGGGCGGGTAGAGGTTCAGGCGATCGGAGCCGGCGCCATCAACCAGGCGGTCAAGGCGATCGCCATCTCGCGCGGCTACGTCGCTCCCGGAGGCCTCGACCTGGTCTGCATCCCCGCCTTCATCGACATCTCGATCGATGGCGAGGAGCGCACCGGAATCCGCTTGCTGGTGGAGAGCCGCTGACCTCGGAGGCACCAGTAAGAGCCAGGTCGTTTCACATCTGGACGATCGGTTGCCAGATGAGCACCGCCGACTCTGAGAGCCTCGCACGCAAGCTCCTGGCCGCCGGTTACGTCGAGGATTCGCTCGAGCGGTCCGACGTCGCCATCCTCAACACGTGCGTGGTGAGGCAGGCATCCGAAGATCGGGTGTACGCGAAGCTACACGAGCTGAAGGAGTGGAAGACCCCGGACCGCACCGTCGCGGTGACCGGATGCATCGTCGCCAAGGAGGGTGCCACCCTTGGGCGGCGCTTCCCGATGCTCGAGCCGGTGGTGGTCCCGATCGGTGAATACGACGCATTTGTTGCGGGCCTCGACGCCCGGTACGACTACTCACAGGGCGAGGCGCTGCCCCCTGCGGGGCGCACCGGCGTCAGTCACTTCGTGCGAGTCATCGAAGGCTGCGACCACAACTGCACGTTCTGCATCGTGCCGAAGGTGCGTGGGCGCGAGCGCCACATCCCGTTTGACAGAGTCCTGGCCGAGTGCACGCACGCCGTCGAGGCCGGCGCGAAAGAAGTGGTGCTGCTGGGCCAGAACGTGGACGACTATCGCGACCCCGACGGCCGTGGTGGTCTCGCTGCGCTGGTCGGGGCGGTGGAAAAGATTCCGGGCCTGAAAAGGCTTCGTTTCATGACCTCGCATCCTCAGGACCTCGAGCCGCGCCTGCTGGAGGTGATGGCGGCCAGCGATGTCATCTGCCGCGAGCTCCAGCTGCCTGTGCAGTCGGGCGACGACGGGATTCTGAAGCGCATGGCGCGTGGCTACCAGACGCGTCATTACCGGTCGATCATCGAGACTGCCCGAACCCTGATGCCTGACATCGGACTCGTGACGGACGTGATAGTTGGCTTTCCCGGCGAAACGGAGGAGGCTTTTCTGAACACTCGACGGCTGATCGAGGAGATTGAGTTCGACGTCGTTCACCTGGCCATGTACTCCTCGCGGCCTTCAACCTTCGCCGCCGACAAGATGGCGGACGACGTGCCGGCGACCGAGAAGCTGCGCCGGTTGAACGACCTGCTTGCCCTGCAGAAATCGATAGCTGCGAAGAAGACCGCTCGGTGGATTGGCCGTGACGTGCAGGTCCTGGTCGAAGGCCACGATGAGCTGGGCCGCATCTACGGTCGCATCCGGCAAGGCAAGCGGGCAATAGTGTTGAGGGGCTCTGGAATCGAGGCCGGCGATGTCATCGACCTGCGGGTCCTGCAAGCCACGCCCAGCCAGCTGCTAGGAGTGGTATCAGCCGCGTGAATAGAGAGGCCCGGACGGAGACCGGTGACAGATCTTCGGCGCCCATGCGGCCCATCTGCGTTGTTGCGGGCTCCGCTCCTCACTTACGAATCTATCGATGCGCGCGCTGCGGTGCTCGCCCGCTCCGCTGGGGCCCCCGCGACGAAGTCGCGGGAGGGACCCCTGGACACCGAATCTCTCGCCACCGGCTCCATCCGTGCCTCTAGACGCAGTTGGAGCGCAGGGCTCATCTGCGAATGCCTCGACCCCGGCGATGCGCCAGTACCGAGACGTAAAGGAGCAGCACCCGGACGGAATTCTGCTGTTTCGGATGGGCGACTTCTACGAGATCTTCTTCGAGGACGCCGAGGTCGCCGCCCCCGTTATGGGCATCACCCTGACGTCTCGGCCGTTGGGTAAGAGTGGCCGCTCGCCGATGTGCGGGGTCCCGCAC
>DATCPU010000460.1:0-1666 GCA_036569925.1 Candidatus Dormiibacterota bacterium | reverse complement strand
CCTTCGATCTGATCGGGTTTGACCCCAGAGGCATCGGGCGCAGCGCGCCCGTTCGCTGCCTGGACGGCCCCCACATGGATACGTTCGTCGCGCTCGACGGCGTCCTCGACGATCCGCAGGAGAAGATGGCCGCGGTACAGGCTGACAAAGACTTCGTGGCCGGCTGCGAACAGCTGAGTGGGAAGGTTCTGCCTTTTGTCGACACCGTCAGTGCCGCCCGCGATATGGACGTGATGCGGGCCGCGCTCGGCGATGACAAGCTCACGTACCTCGGATTCTCTTATGGGACCTACCTTGGCGAGCACTATGCCCACCTGTTTCCCAGCCACATCCGCGCGCTGGTCCTCGACGCCGTCCTCGACCCTTCGCTCTCGCCGGACGACCTCAACATCTCCCAGGCTGCGGCATTCCAGCAAAACCTCAACGCCTTTCTGGCGGACTGCAACGCGCACAGGTCGGTGGCGCCCCGCTGTGGCTTTGCGCAGACCGGCGATCCTGCCTCCAAGATCGATGCCTTGATGCAACGACTCGACATCGCCCCAATGCCCGTCGGCAACCGGCAGCTGACGCGAGCGCTCTTCGAAACCGCCGTGGGCGCCGAGCTTTACGACCAAGGCTCGTGGCCCGACCTGGACCTTGGCCTGACGCAAGCTGACAAAGGTCAGGGAAGCCTGCTGATGGGTTTCGCCGACTCGTATTTGAAGCGGAATGCGAACGGCACTTATGACAATGAGATCGAGGCCAACTACGCGGTCAACTGCCTCGACCATCCCGCGCCGACCGACCTCTCCGCCTACGACAACCTGGCGACTGCCTACGCGCAGGCTTCGCCGTTCTTCGGCCCTTCGTTCCAGTACTCCAACCTGCCTTGCGCGTACTGGCCAGCCAAGCCAACCGGCCAGACGGGACCGCTGAATGTCGTGGGCGCCCCTCCCATCTTGCTGGTCGGCGGGACCAACGATCCGGCCACGCCCTACGCGTGGGCGGTGGCGGCGCAGAAGCAGATCGCCGGCTCGATCCTGCTGACCCGCAATGGCAACGGCCACGGCTCATATGGCGTCAGCGTGTGCGCAACAGTCGCCGAGATCAGGTACCTCGTCAACCTCACACTGCCGGCTGACGGGACCGTCTGCAGCAGCTGACCGCGACGGCTCGCCCAAAACGGAGCGCCGTAATCTTGCTGCGTGCCTGAGCTGCCGGAGCTGGAAGCCCTGAGAATCCGGCTCGCGCCACGCCTCGAGGGCAAGTTGATCACCGCTGCCACGGTCAACCCGAAGAAGGCGCATATGCTCCGGTACCCGGTCGAAAACTTCGCCAACGAGCTGCCGGCTCGTCGAATCGTCTCACTGATCAGGCGCGGCAAGCACCTGGTATTTGGCACTGAGCTTGGGGCTGGAGGATCCGAGAGGTGGCTGGTGATCAATCCCATGCTGGGCGGCCGGTTCCAGATGGCCGACGGGTCGACACCGGCCCCCGCGACCGAGGTGTTCACCATCCGGGTCGAGGGCAAGCAGGAGATGCGCTATCTCGATTTCCGCGACATGGGGAGGATCTACTGGGTCGGCGACCTGGACAAGGAGGTGCCTGGGTGGTCATTGGTCGGCCCCGAAGCGGACTCGGTGACCGAGATGGGAATTGACACGTTTCGGAAACGGCTGCGCCGGTT
>DATCPU010000459.1:0-6641 GCA_036569925.1 Candidatus Dormiibacterota bacterium | reverse complement strand
TCTTCAAGCAGATGATCGGGCGCGGCACGCGCCTCTTCCCGGAGGAGAACAAGCTCTCCTTCGACGTCATCGACTACGCAGGAGCCACGCGCCTCTTCTCCGATCCAGAGTTCGACGGTCCGCCGGAGCGCGTCGACGTCGAGGAGATCGACACCGAGGGCAACGTCCTCGAGGAGGCGACCGTCGAGGAGCCCGAGTTCGACGCCGGCAACCCAGCTGACGTGACTATCGATCCCGACGACCTCGACCAACCGCCGCTGAGCAAGTACTACGTCGATGAGGGCGAAGTCTGGGTCACGGCCGAGGCGATCTACCACCTCGACCCAGCCACTGAGCGGCTCCGCTTGGTGGAGTACCGCGAGTACGTCGCCGAGACCGTGCGCCAACTCTTTCCGGACATCAACGAACTGCGGTCGCGCTGGTCGAGTCGTGTCGGACGGGATGACGTGCGTGACATGCTTGCGGGCCGGGGCATCGAGGTTGGCGAGCTCGCCCAGCGCGCCGCCTTGGTCGACGCCGATCCGCTCGACATTCTGGTCTTCATCGCCTGGAACATGCCCCTGGCGAGCCGCGCTGACCGGGCACGACGCGTGTGGGCGAAGCACACCGCGTTCTTCGAGGCATACCAGCCGGCCGCCCGGCAGGTGCTCACCTTGCTCCTCGACAAGTACGCAACCCATGGCGTGAGCGAGCTGGACGATCTCGCGGCACTCTCGACGATGCCATTGTCGGAGCTTGGCTCGCCGACCGAGATAGCGGGTCGCTTTGGCTCTGCGGAAGGGCTACGCAGCGCGGTCGAACAGCTGGGCAAGCTAATCTATGCCGCTTAGAACTATATCTAAACTTTAGTTTTAGGGAAGATAGATGTACGAAACTAAAGTTTTGGTATAGGATTGCGTCATGCCTCAGGACAGACGAGACCTAAGACGGCAGCTTTTCGCGAAAGCTGCGACGCAGGGCGGGTACTTCACCGCCGCCCAGGCGAAAGACGTCGGCTATTCCTACCAGGCCCAGGCCCACCACGTGCAGGCCGCCAACTGGGTCCGCGTCGATCGTGGTCTGTTCCGGCTTGCGGAATGGATTCCGGAGCAGTACGACGACCTGCGCCGATGGACGCTCTGGTCACAAGGCCAAGGCGTCGTGTCGCACGAGAGCGGGCTGAGCGTCCACGGGATCGGGGAGTTCGAGTCGCGGCGGGTCCACTTCACGGTTCCACCCAGCTTCACCAAGGACGATCCCGCACTCACCCTTCACCGCCTGTCGCTTGATGCCAACGACGTGGTGGAACAGAAAGGGTTCGCGATCACCACCTCCATTCGCTCAATCGTCGACGTCGCCGCCGGAGCTCCCGACGAGGATCAGCTCGCGCGCGCGATCGAAGAGGCGGTCGAGAAGGGGCTCCTGACCCGGCGCCAGCTGCGCGCGCGGGCGGAGCAGGTGGACCCCAAGGCGGCGCTGTACGTCGAGCGTGCGATCCAGCGTATGGAGAGTCCGTCGGCGTGACCTACGAAACTGCTGACGCCCTGCGCACCGCGCTCGAGCATCGTCTCGGCAACTACTCGCATGAAATGGAGGTCTCGCTAGACCGCCTGCGCCGCCGGGTCCTGTTCGAGCGCATCATCGCGCGCCTCCAATCCGCAGAGCCAGGAAGCTGGGTCGTCAAGGGCGGGATGGCACTCGAGGTCCGTCTGCGCGACGACGCCAGGCTGACCAAGGACCTCGATCTGGGACTGCGTGAGTCGAAGTTCGATCCCGAAGAGCTCCGGGAGCGCTTGATCGACGCGCTCGGTGAGGACCCGGACGATGACCGCTTCGTTATGACCGTCGGAAAGATCAAACGCTGTACGGATGATGGGCAGGGCCACTCCAGTTGTCGCGTGTCGGTCTCCGCGAACCTGGCCGGCAGGCCTTTCGGCGTTCTCAAGCTCGACGTCTCCCCCCGGGCACACGAGCTCGACGCGACGGTCTTCATGGAACTACCCAACACGCTTGCTTTTGCCGGAATCGGCACGCGCGACATCGAGATCATCGATATCCATCGCCACGCTGCGGAGAAGCTCCACGCGATGCAGAAGGACTTCGGCGATCGTGAGAACAGCCGGGTGCGCGACCTCATCGACCTGGTCATCCTCCGCGAGCACGACCTGCTCGATCCCGACGAGCTTAGGTCCGCCGTTTGGAGGGTCTGGCAGGAGCGCGAGCAAGCCGCACCCCCCGACTCGCTGCCGGCCTTTCCCGCGACCTGGCCGGACCGCTATGAGGCCGCCGCCGCGGAACTGGGCCTGGGAACCCTCTCCTTCGCCGACGCGACCTCGATCACTGCCGTCACCTGGAATGGCGTTACCGCCCGAAAGGATCCGATCACATGACACCGCCACCAGGCGCCACCAATGCCGCTGGGGTATCGCCCCAGGTCAAGCTCGCATCGGTGATCAAGTCAGCCCGGGACGCCATGCGTAAGGACGCCGGCCTCAACGGCGACATCGATCGCATCCCACAGCTTGCGTGGCTGCTCTTCCTCAAGGCGTTCGACGGGTTGGAGCAGAACCGGGAAGTAACCGAGAAGGCCTACCGCCCGGCGATTGAAGAACCCTACCGCTGGCGAATCTGGGCCGCCGACCCCCACGGTCCAACCGGTGAGGCATTGCTCTCGTTTGTCAACAGTGAGCTCCTGCCGTACCTGCGGCGCCTTTCAGGCACCGGCAGCCAAGACCCGCGCGACGTCCTCGCCGCGGTCTTCAAGGAGACGCACAACCGAATGCTCTCCGGCTATCTGCTGCGCGACGTCATCAATCTCGTAAACGAAATCGACTTCGCCTCCTCGGACGACATCCACACGATGGCCCACCTCTACGAGTCGATGTTGCGGGAGATGCGGGACGCCGCAGGAGATTCGGGTGAGTTCTACACCCCGCGCCCACTCATCAGGTTCATCGTCCAGCAGGTCGACCCGCAGCTTGGGGAGAGGGTCCTCGATCCAGCCTGCGGCACCGGCGGCTTTCTCGTCGAGACGCTGGAGCACCTAGCACCCGAAATCCAGACTGCGAAGCATCGCCGCGATCTCCAGCGAAATCTGCGGGGCATTGAGAAGAAGCCACTGCCCTACCTGCTCGGCATGATGAACCTCGTCCTGCACGGCATCGCGCAGCCCAGCATCAAGCGCGGCAATGCCCTCGCGCAGCCGATCACCCAGATCGGCAAGTCCGAGCGGGTCGACGTCATCCTCACTAATCCCCCCTTTGGCGGCGAAGAGGAAAAGAGCATCCAGGCCAACTTCCCCGCCGACAAGCAGACTGCTGAGACCGCGTGGCTCTTCCTGCAGCTGGTGGTCCGCCGCCTCAAGAGGGGCGGCCGCTGCGGGATCATCGCGCCGAATGGACTGCTGTTCGGTGAAGGCGTGGGAACCCGGGTGAAGGAACAGCTTCTGACCGAGTGCAACCTGCACACGGTGGTCAGGCTTCCTCCGGGCGTGTTCGAGCCATACACGGCCATTCCCGCAAACCTGCTCTTCTTCGAGAAGACTGGACGGACCGAGGAGGTCTGGTTTTTCGAGATCCCACCCCCGGAGGGACGCAAGAAGTATTCGAAGACCAAGCCGTTGCGCTTCTCGGAATTCGACGAATGTCAAGCCTGGTGGCCGGAGCGGAGAGAGAGCGAGCGAGCGTGGCGTGTTCCCCGCACCGAGATCGAGGCGAACGAGTTCAACCTCGACCTTAGGAACCCAAATCGATCTGACGATCTGATCCACCGCCCACCGCAGCAGCTTCTCTCCGAGCTCGTCGAATGCGAGCGGGAAATCCTCGATGCGCTCACGCAGCTACGGGCAGAGCTTGGGCAATGAGTGCTGGCTCGCTCGTCCCGCTTAGCCTTATTCTCGTGGAAGACCGGGATCAGGTCCGGATCGAGCCCGACCAGACCTATCGCACGGCAGGTATCTACAGCTTTGGCCGAGGGCTATTCGAACGCGACGAGATTATTGGCGCCGAGACGGCTTACAAAGTTCTCTATCGACTCCACCGTAGTCAGTTCGTTGTTAGTCGCCTGAACGGCTGGGAGGGAGCCATGGACGTGGTTCCCGACGAGCTCGATGGCTGTCTCGTCTCAAACGAGTACCCAACCTTCTCTATCCAACACAACCGCGCGCATCCCGAGTACTTGCGATGGATAGCCCGCTGGCCGGGTTTCTGGCAACACCTCGTGCCACGGGGCAGCATGGTCCGCCGCAAAAGAGTTCAGCCGGATCAGCTGCTGGAGGTCGAGATCCCGCTTCCTCCGCTCGGTGAGCAACTGGCAATAGCAAAGAGTCTTAAGCGAATCGGCTCGCTCTCAACTCAGGTCGCTGAACTACTTAAGCATGCCAATGCCCTAAGTGACGCACTCGAGGTGGCCCTAGCGTCACGTTCCGATCTCAGTGAGGCCAGCAAAATACAACGTGGATGGCGACGTGAGCCTCTAGGTGCCCTCATGACACCATCCATAGATCGCGTTGAAGTCCAGCCGAACGAGTCATATCCTAACCTCGGCATTTACAGTTTCGGTAGAGGTCTCTTTGAAAAAATACCGATTGAAGGTAATGGCAGCTCTGCAAAGGCACTGAACCGTGTTCGCTCCGGACAGTTCATCTATAGCCGTCTTTTTGCTTTTGAGGGTGCCTATGGGGTTGTCACCCAAGACTTCGATGGGTACTTCGTTTCCAACGAGTTTCCCACCTTCGATGTGGACTCGACGCAGTTGGATGCTCGGTGGCTGGCGGTATACCTGCGCTCTCGAGATAGATGGATGGAGCTGGCTAGCAAAAGTAAAGGACTTGGCGTTCGTCGCCAACGAGTTTCAATCGAGACCGTCCTGTCTTATGAGGTCTGGCTCCCGCCAATTGTGGAGCAGCACGAGATGCTCAAAATAGTGGATGCCATCGAGACATCGCGAGCGCAGAGACAAAGCGTGAGCCCAAACATCGAGGCTTTGACGGCAGCGTCCGTCAATAAGGCACTTGATGTTGTCGGCTAACCATCAACCCCATGATGCGGGTGGCGACCGTTCGCTTGGGCCGTGTGCGAACCGAGTCGGCATTCCGTCGAGCCGACCCAAACCTGATTCGCCCGATCCAGCAGTCGCTGCATCTCCGCATCTATAGACGGTTTTTGATGATTCAGGCGGCGTTGCCCAACTCAGGATCGCGGAGCATCTTCAGGCTCGAGCTCCTCAGCCGGCATGGCTTCGACTGAGAAGCCCGGCGGCATCGCTCGCGAGGAGAGCTCAAATGCATGCCTCACTTTTGTGGTGGCCACAGATACCGCGTCCGCAGCATCTTCGGCGAAGATTTCAAGCGTCAGGATCGCGTCCCTAGGCGCCTTGAAGCCCGTCCCTCCCGGCATGCATGAAGGACCTCGGGAAGCCGCCGCGCGATCAGCCCAATGAGGCCGCTAATGCTCGCGCCGTAGGGAACGGCCGTGTGCTGCGAAACGGTGAGGGAGATCGCAAACGAGAGGCCGAACGCAGGGCCAGCGCCGCGATGATGCGATGGATGTACCACCAGCGGGTTACCTCGCGCCAGGTCTGCGGGCGGCGGGGAAAGTCGGTGTCGGGTTCGCGGCAGGGGCGGATGCCGAGGAGTCCGCTGATCCGCGGCAGGATCACGTACCAGTCGATGAGGCTGGATAGCAAGATGATCGCCGCCGTCACTCCGAGCAGGACCGCCGAGATGGGGGCGATGCCGAGGTCCGGCCGCTCGACCGACAGCACGAGCATGAATGCAGCAGCCACCGCTCCCACGGCCAAAGCGGCACGCACGTCGCCAGCGACGATCAGGTCGAGGCGTTCCCCGGTGCTGGGGCACGACCTGGACGGAAGCCGCCCGCAGATCCCCCCGGTAGCGCATGTAGACCGCACCGGCGATGCCAGCCAGTAGCGGCCCTGAACCAAATGCAGAGCACGGCGGCGACTTCGAGCGCGAGATCGCCGAAGCCAACCTCGGTCTGAAATCCACCGTCGCCGCGAGTGAAGCCGATCTCCCTCGCCACGCCAGGTCCGTCGATGAGGTGGAAGAGGGCGCCGACGATGCCGGCGGCGCCAATCGTCACCACGATCCACCAGAGCAGGGCGGTGTCGATCGCCGCCGCTGGCTTGCGCGCTTCGGGGTGTCTCCAGAGCTGAATGCCCGCACCGGCAAGGGCGACCACCAGATAGACGACGTAGATCACAGGTACCTCCTCGCTGAGTTTGCGCTTGTCGTATCGGCCAAGCGGCCGAGTGGGTTGAGGCAAGCGCGGCGATGGCTAGCGGCGGAGCAGTGCCCGCAGCGTCGAGCCGTGCTGGTAGCCGACCATCGGGGCGATCTGGTCGTAGCTGAGGTCGGTCGTGCGGCGCAGGTGGTTGGCGCGCTCGGTTCGCAAGCGCTTAACGAGACCGTGAGGGCTGAGGCTGGTCCGGGCGCGGCAATGGCGCTCCAGGGTGCGGCGGGTGGTGCCGATCGCTGCGGCTGCGTCGTCGATGGTTGGGCCTGCATCGAGGTGCTCGCGCGACCAGTCCTCGAACTCGGTCACGAGGGCGTCGGCGCTGGCAAGATGGCCGGCCGCCGCGGCCACACTGGCCGCAGGGCGCTCGTCGATGAGCAGGAATCGGCCGACCGCGTCGGCCAATTG
>DATCPU010000458.1:0-8690 GCA_036569925.1 Candidatus Dormiibacterota bacterium | reverse complement strand
GGCCTGGACTCCGAACGTCTCGCCAGACCTGGCGGTGGCGACCGAAACCGCGGCGCCCGTCGCGCCTCTCACGCCTCCCTCGGCGCCCGCTCGCCGGCCTTCGACCACGCCGCCGGATGGCGAATCGCGCGACCGGCCCGCCTGGATGCTGCCGGCCATCGCCGCGGCCGTGGTCCTGGTGCTGCTGATCGTCGGTGGCGGCATCTACCTCCTCACGCGCCCGCACTCGACCGTCGGGACTGTCGTGACGCACACGCCCTCGCCGGGCAAGAGCCCCAAGCCCACAGCCAAGACGACGCCCACTCCCGTCGGAGGAGGCGCCCAGGCGGTGCCGAAGTACGCGCCGGCTGCCGCAGCCCCGATCACCAGCGTGGCGTTCTGCATCGCGACCACCCACCCGTGCGCGGGTGTGACCGCGTCCGACTACACGAGCTGCAAGATCAACGGGCCGTGCAAGATCATGGTCGAGATCAAGTTCTCCACGCCCCAAAACGGGAAGGTGTCGTACGTCACCAACTACTTCGACCGCTGCACCGGCACGACGACACAGCTGCCGGGCGGCAACTTCACTCCCACGGGCTTCACCCGCGTGGACATCCAGCGAGTTCTTACATTGCCGGCCGGTGCGAAATCCGCCGCCCTCGTGGCAGTGAGCAACAGCCCTACCGCCGCAGCCTCAGCGCCGCTGCTGCTGGGCGGCGACACCTGCTAGAGCAAGACCATCCTTCGCAATAACCTCACGCGTGACGAGGCGCAGGACCGTGCCGCGCTGATCTCCGACGTCCACTACGACGTGCGGCTGGATCTGACCACCGGCAGCGAGGCCTTCGGCTCCGACACGACTGTCACCTTTCGCTGCAGCCAGCCGGGAGCCGACACGTTCATCGAGTTCATTGGGCCGGCGGTCATTCACGCCGAGCTCAACGGCCACGCGCTTCCCGGAGACGCTTTCGACGGCGGCCGGCTCACGCTGACCGGCCTGGGGTCGAACAACACCCTCACTGTTTCCGGGACGGCGAACTACATGACGGACGGGACCGGGCTGCACCGATTTCAAGACCCTGTCGACGGGCGCGTATACACGCACAGCCAGTTCGCCACCTACGACGCCCACCGCGCCTTTGCGTGCTTCGATCAACCCGACCTGAAAGCGACGTACACATTCCAGGTGACCGCGCCACCGGACTGGGTCGTCGTCTCGAACACGCCGAGCAGGCGAACCGGCGACGTGTCGTACTTCCCCAAGACCAAGCCGATGTCGACCTACCTGGCCGCGATCGTCGCCGGCCACTATGGCTCCGTCCACGAGGAGCACCGCGGCATCCCGCTCGGCATCTACTGCAGGCAGTCGCTGATGGAGTACCTCGACCCGGACGAGCTCTTCGAGCTGACCCGGCAGGGGCTCGATTACTTCGAAGAGCGCTTCGGCTATCCGTACATGTTCGGCAAGTACGACCAGCTCTTCGTGCCCGAGTTCTCGGCCGGGGCGATGGAGAACGCGGGCTGCGTGACGTTCACCGAGGCATACGTGTTCCGCTCGCGCGTGACCGAGGCGCTGCGCATGCGGCGCTCGGAAACGCTGCTGCACGAGATGGCGCACATGTGGTTCGGCGACCTCGTGACCATGCGCTGGTGGGACGGCCTGTGGCTCAACGAGACGTTCGCCACCTACATGGGAAACCTCGCGAATGTCGATGCCACGCGTTTCAAGAACTCGTGGACGACTTTCGCGATGAGCTACAAGGCCAAGGCGAAGGCGCAGGACCAGCTGCCCACCACGCACCCCATCGTCGCCGACATACCGGACGTGGAATCGGTGCTGCTCAACTTCGACCCCATCACGTACGAGAAGGGCGGGGCCGCGCTCAAGCAGCTGGTGGCCTGGGTCGGTGAGGACGCTTTCTTCAAGGGCGTCCACGAGTACTTCAAGCGACACGAGTGGGGAAACACAGAGCTGACAGATTTCCTCGCGCCACTCGAAGAGGCATCGGGCCGCGACCTCAAGGCGTGGTCGAAGGTGTGGCTCGAGCAGGCCGGCGTCAACACCATCAGCGCGAAGATCGCAGCCAACGGAGAACGAATCAAGAGCGTGACGCTGGTCCAGGCAGCGCCGCCCGACCATCCGACACTGCGGCCGCACCGGCTGCGCGTGGGCCTGTTCGATATCCAGGGCAACGCGCTCGTGCGCAGGAAGTCAGTGGAGCTCGACATCGAGGGCGCTTCAACGCCGGTGCCGCAGCTCGCCGGCGAGGCTGTGCCCGACCTCGTGCTCGTCAACGACGACGACCTCACCTACACGAAGATCGACCTCGACGAAAGGTCGCTCGCCACCCTCAAGACGCACCTGGCCGGTCTCGAGGACGGGCTGGCGCGCGCGGTGTTGTGGGAGGCGCTGTGGGACATGGTGCGCGACGCCAAGCTAAGGGTTGCCGACTACCTGGACCTCACGCTGGCAAACATCGATGTCGAGACCGACGCCGCCATCGCCGGCTCGCTCATCGGGCGGATGACCGGCGCCGTGGAGAGGTACGGCGCGCCAAAGCTTCGACAAGAGCTGCGCGCGCGGATCGCCAAGGGCGCCAAGGAGCGTATGGGCCGCATGGCGCCCGGCACCGACCTGCAGCTGCTGTGGGCCTCGGCCTTCATCGGAATGGCCAGGGAGCCGGAGGACGTCACGTGGGTGCGCGGCCTTCTCGATGGAACGACGAAGCTCGATGGGCTCCAGGTGGATTACGCCGTGCGATGGAGCGCGGTCAACGCGCTCGCCACCAACGGCGAGTCGGTGGACGCGTTGATCGATGCGGAGCTCGAGGCCGACCCGACCGACCAGGGCCAGCGCGCTGCGGCCGCGGCACAGGCGGCGCGGCCGACGAAGGAGGCCAAGGCCCAAGCCTGGGCAGCCGTCACGAGCCATGGGCCGTCTCTGGCCATGAAGCGGGCCATCGCATCAGGGTTTCACCGCGCCGATCAGGAGGAGCTGCTGAGTGCTTACGTCAAGCCCTACTTCGACGGGGTGATGTCGAGCTGGGAGGGATTCGTGATCGAAGAAGCGCTGGGCTTCATCGGCTCGATGTACCCGCACACGGTGATCACACAAGACGTGGTGACCGCGACGGATAAATTCCTGGCGAAGGATGTCCCCGGCCCCATCAAGCGCTCTCTACTGGAATCGCAAGACGACACCAAGCGAGCATTGATAGCAAGGAAGTTCAACGCGAGCTAGCTAGGCCGGCGGTCGAGCAGGCGTGGACGCCCCCTCCGGCCCTTCGGTCCACCTCCCCGGCAAGCGGGGAGGACATTAATCGGCAGCAATAGCCCTCCCCGCTCCGCCGGGGAGGTGGCGGCGCAGCCGCCGGAGGGGACGTCGTGGTCTGCACGGCCGGTGCAAGTCAGACCGAGGTTCTAGCTCTTCCCCACCCCATACCGCAGGAACAGGTAATCGCCATGCTGCCGCGCGCTGAGCAGCTTGCTCCACGCGCCCTTGTCAGGCAGGAGCTCGATTCCCTCGACCATCCCCAGCCTCTTCTCCTTGTCCCGCCCCGCCAGCACCGGCGACACGGTGAGGAACACCTCGTCGAGCAAGCCCTCCCCCACGAGCTGCCCGGTGACGTGCGGCCCAGCCTCGCTGAGCAACACGTCCAGCCCCCGCTTCCTCATCTCCCCCACCGCGTTGGCAATATCGAGCCTCTTGCCCTTCCCCAGCACCACCAGCTCGCACGAGGACGGCAACCGCGACCCAATCTTCTTAGCCCCCGGCGCGGTGGTCATCACAATCGCGCCGCGGACAAGCGCCGGATGCGAGAAATCGAGCTCCCCACTCCCCGTCAGAACCACGAGCGAAGGCCCAGCGCCGCGCCCCAACGCGCTGCGCAGCGCAGTGAACTCGGTGGCGAGCGCGGGATACACGTGCGCAGGAGTCCAAAGATGGCCAGGCGTGGCGCGCAGCGTCCCCGCCCCCAGCAGCACCGCGTCGGCGCAAGCGCGAAGCAAGCCCATCACGAACCGATCGGATGCATCCTTCCCACTGATCACCGACCCCGCCGAGGGCTTGGCCCCCAGCGTGACCACCCCATCGATCGACGACACGAAGTTCGCGTACACCACGCGGTCCGCAAATCCGAGCGGCCCGTACAGGTGCTTCAGGTCGACGGGCAGGGCGTACTCAGGCAGGCCGGCGGCCTCGAATAGAACCTCGAATGGCTTCAGCAATCAGTGGCCGTGCTGTGTGGCGGCCTGCAGAAACTCCGTCCGCAGCTGTGGATCCGTCTCATAGTTCCCGCGCCAGTACGAGGTGATGGTTCGCGAGTGGTCCTCGCGCACGCCCCTCATCTGCGTGCAGAGGTGCATCGCCGACATGTGCACGGCGACGCCATGCGGCTGCAGCACGCGGACCAGCTCGTCGGCGATCTGCACGCCGATGCGCTCCTGCACCGTGAAGCGCCGGGCGAAAACGCGCACCAGCCGCGTCAGCTTGGAGATGCCGATGATCTCCTCGTGCGCGATGTAACCGATGTAGGCGTGGCCGTGGAATGGAAGCACGTGGTGCTCGCAGAGCGAGAAGAACTCGATCGGCCCCTCGATGACCTGGGCGATGCTGCAGTCGGGGCCGCCCCGGCACTCGGTAGGAAAGGCGGTGAGGAGCTTGGGGTCGCCCTCGTACCCGATGGTGGCGTCGTAAAGGGCGCGCACGAAGCGGGTGGGCGTGTTGAGGGTTCCGGGCGTGTCGAGGTCCATCCCAAAGGCCTGGAACATCTCAGCGGCGTAGCCCTCGAACTTCTTCCACTTGTCAGGGCTGACGGTGCGGGGCTGGATCTGTTCCCAGTGGGTGGTTTCCTCGGGGTCGAAGGCGAGGTTCGTCATGAGCTGACTCCTTGTTAGGGATCGTTAAGGTTCAACTCACTCTACGGTGTCGGGCTACTCCTCTCCCCAAGGGGGAGAGGGTGACTCCGGTCGCGCAGCGACCGCAGGCGGGAGCGGGGCGTTAACCGCAACTCTCCGCCCAAGCCAAGAGGCGACCAGGCGGGGTCTCCTGATCGCCCCAAGGGCTTGTTGGCGACGGACGAAGGATTAGTGGGTCTGGACGTCGATCACCAGGCGCACGGGGTTGGCGAGCACGACGGCGCGGTAGCACGAGGCCTGGTTCAGGCCCAGGCCGAGGGAGACCTGGCCCTCGAAGTCCTCGATCACCCGAGTCTCGACGAGGTTGGCGTACCCGGTCCTGAGGTCGCGAGAGCCGCTGTAGGCGGTGTGGGCGTCAGTGCCGCGGATGATGACCAGCAGGCCGTGCCGGCCGGCGAGCCTGACCGCCTGCCCGCTGGGCGACTGGTTGAAGGTGGTGCCGGCCTGGGGCCGGATCGTGATGCTGCCCGGCTGGGCGTTCTTGAACTCAACGACGACGCGGTCGTAACCGACATGGGTTCCAGTCCGCAGCGCATCGACGAACGAGGTGGACGCCGAGGGCTTCGTCGCGATCGACGAAGAGGCGCAGGTGAATGGCGCCGCAATCGCCACCAGCTCTGCCGCCGGCTGCGCGCCAGACGACGGACTGGTCGCCACCGCGCTCGGGCTGGACACCGCGCCGGCCGGCACGGCGCCGGTGGGCTGAGGCCGGTTCGCGTTGGTCGCGAACATGACACCAATGGCGACGGCCGCCATCAAGACCGCCGCCACACCGACGACCCGGTATGGCCGGCTCCGCTCCGCTGTAGCCGCGAAAAATGTATTCATGTCCGTTTGATGCAGCCAACCACATGTTTGGTTGCAATGGCTTCTCCCTCTCCCCTTCAGGGGGGCGATCAATAGGGCCCATCCTTAACGCCGCTTTGCGCGCAGGGTTGGGGTGCGGGGCGTTGGCATGCAAGGACGTCAGGACACGATCACTTGAGCGCTTTAGCCGCGCGCCCCTGCTGGACCTTTGCCAGGTCAATCGCGTTCTGCAGGGTGAGGGCCCCGCGAGGCCCGACCAGCATGATCTCGTTGGTGATCGCCCCGGTTCGCCAGACAACGTAGAACGCGACCTGTTTCTTGTTCTGTGTGGTGATGCTCGTCGAGAAAGCTGCGTCGCCGAGGCGTGCTACTGACGCCCAGCTTTGGGTGTTGCCCACGGACGCAATCAAAGCGGCAGCGAGCGCCTTGTTGTCGCTCGAGGCGGGAGTGACGCTCGCCGCCGTGAGGATGGTTCGATTCAACTTGCTGTTTCGAAACACAACCGAAAGGCTCGAGACCGCGGGCGCGCAGGCGCTGCACAACGCATTGGAGCTGAACGGACTCGCGACGTACCCGGCCCTGAGGTCGGTTGACTTTAGAAGGACTGGGCGAAGGTCCACCGGCTTGCCGGTTGGGCTTGGCGACACAGAGGGTGACGGCTGCGCAGAAGGCGTAGACGCGGCAACGTTTGTCGCAGTTGGCTCCGCGAACAGGAGACGCCCGATCAACTGCTCGGCACCAACCAGCGCAAGGACCATGACGACGGCGATCGCGATGTAGGTGAACGCCACCCGTCTCCTCGTCGCGGGGGTGGAATCCACCGCGGCGGCCTTCGGAATCACGGCCTTCGGCTTGGGCGCGTTCTCGATTGGCGGCTGGGCCTTGCCCAGCAATCTGTCAATCGCCAGCTCCATCTCTTGGGAAGTGATGGCGCCGTTGCGCTGCAGGAACGCGAGCGAGTTGATCCGCTGCTCCGCGGGCACCACGATTGCAGGCCCGGCAAGGTCTCTGGCCAGGCGCGCAGGACCGTACTCGATCGCCGCGACCGGCTCTGCGTCGGTAAAGCGTCGCCAGATTGGCTGCACTCCATATTCGCCGTGAGGCACGATCTCCAGCCCCCGCGCCTCGAGCACCTGAGGCGGCACGCTCCTCCAGGTGAGACGCGACGGGGGCTCGGTGGACGTGTCATCCCGGAAGAGCTCGAAGCCAACCAGCTGCCGGGGTAGCCCCTCGAATTCAGGCGGCTGCCACGCGAGATCGCTGAACCCACCACGCACCGTGGCCACGAACCCCTGGACGTGGAGATCGGCAGTTGGATCGGTCAACTCTCGCCTCGCTGGCGATCATGACCCGCGGCCACGCCGAAGGCAAGTCAGGGGGGGCGCCTAGCTGTTCCGGATATCGATCACCAGGCGCGTCGGGTTGCTCAAGAACGTGGCCTGGTAGCAGGCGCTCGAGGCGAGCCCCACCCCCCAGTGGACGACGCCCTCGAAGTCTCCGACGTTGCGCGCCTCCCGGATCTCCGCAAACGAAGGGGACTTGATGTCATAGGAGCCAGTGAAGGCGGTGTGGTTGTCGGCACCCGTGATCTTGATCAACAGCCCGTACTTGCCCGCAAGCACGACCGTGGCGCCACTTGCGTCCCCGGTGAACTTCGAATTCGCCTGCGGGACGATCTGGATGGTGGTGCCCGCCAGGCCGGCCTTGAACTCGATAGTGATCCGGTCGGCGCCAGGGTGGCTGCCAGTGCGGACAGCAGAGATCAGCTCCACGGGCTGGGTGCCCTGATTCGTGAACGTGGTCGACCCAGACGTGCACACAAGCGGGGTCGCGCTGGGCGACGCCGAAGGAGTCGCGCTGGGCGACGCCGAAGGAGTCGGTGCCGGTGTCGGATAGCTCGGGCAGCAGGTCGGAGTCGGGCGAATAACCCCGCCAGGGACCTGCGACCCGCGGTTCAGGGGGTTCACGACCAGAAGGACGCCGACCAGGATGACGGCGATCACGGCTGCCGCCACGGCGGCGATCCAGACAGGACCGCGCTGCTCGGGGGCGTGCACCATGGCCGCGCGCACGCGCTCGGGAAGGGCTGGGTCGGGCGACCCGCTGATCGAGTCCATGGCGTTGCCGAGCTCTCGGCGGAAGTCTTCGCGGGTCACTTCAGATCACCTCCTCGAGGGTGAGGTCCGATCGCAGCTTGCGAGCTGTTCGGTAAATACGGGCTTTGGCGGCCGCGGGCGAGAGGCCCAGGGTGCGGGCCACCTCGTCAAGCGGCAGGTCGAGATAGAAATAGAGGACCAGAGGCAGCCTCTCGTCAGCGCTCAAGCGCAAGAGCGCGGTCTTGAGGTCGCTGGAAACACCAGAAAACGAATCACCAACGCCAGGCAGAGGCACGACCTCGGCCACCTTGGTCACCGACCACCAGCGCTGGCGGCGGACCATGCGGCACTCGTTGGCAACGATCGAAAGGAACCAGGCGCGCAAGGAGCCGGCGTCACCGCGAAGCTGGCCGAGCTTGCGCCAGGCCTTGATCGAGGCCTCCTGCACGGCATCCTCGGCCGAAGAGCGGTCGGCGAGCATGACGGCGGCCAACCGGTAGGCAGGATTGAGCAGCGGCTCAATAAGAGCCGCAAAAGCGTGGGCATCACCCTGCGCCGCGCGGGCGATCACCTGAGGCCGCTCATCACTCACAACCCCAATCATGTCTCGACCATTGGATGCACGAAGCAGCGGTTTGGTTGCAAGGAATCGCCCTCCCCGCCCGCCGGGGAGGTGGACTCGAAGCGGCCGAAGGGGGCGCCCAGCCTGGGATTTGCCCGCGTGCCGGTGGGAGTTGTGCCCTACCCGCTCGCCGGGATGTGGACGCGCAACGGCCGGAGGGAACGTCCAGGCTGGGATTTTGCCTGTCCGCTCGCGGGGGACGCAGAGGGCCGGGGCCGCCCAGGCTGGGATTTTCGCCCTCCCCGCTCGCCGGGGAGGTGGCGGGC
>DATCPU010000457.1:0-9600 GCA_036569925.1 Candidatus Dormiibacterota bacterium | reverse complement strand
AGTCAGCTCCTGGCCGATCGAGAGCTTGATGTCAGCGTCGCATGCCTGCAACGCCTGCGCGTCGGTGTTGACCGCGACGAACTCGACGCCGCGAATTCCGGCATCGACCATACGACTGACGGCATTGGTACCGCCGCCGCCTGCTCCGACGACCTTGATCACCGCCAGGTAAGTGGATTCCATCTCCCGATTTCTCCAAGCCCGGCCCCAGTTGGGGCTGGATATGCCCAGTCCGTGAGGACTGGAGTTGAGTTGAGCCTTTATTCCGTCCGACGCTTCAGTGAGGCTCAAGGGTTGAAGCCTACTCCTGAACCGTGGAAATTGCGCTCAACGTAGGGCATTCTCGGGGTCCTGTCAAACGCTCGGGAGACATCCTGCAAGCGCCCAGTCTAAATGCCTACTTGAGAGTTTGCCCAGTCTAACCCTGTGGTCGAGGGTTTATTCGACAGGTGGAAGCGTATGCCCAGAGCCGCCTACGGCCGGGCGCCCGGGTGCGTGCAGGTCTACATAATCGAGCGCCGTGATCGAAGGGTCGGCGAGCACCGCGGCGGCCGCCTTCCACTTGGCGGCGGACTGGGACGCATCGCCGAAGCGCAGTTCGATCCCCGAGCGCAGCTTTACATCGACGCCGGTTTCGCCGTAATAGCTGCTCTCGAGGTATGGGCGCAAGGCCGCAGGAGCAGCGCCGAGGACGCGGGCCTGCTGCAGCACCGGACCCGCCAGGTTGCCCCCTTTTGGTGGCGCGGATAGCGAAAGAGAAGGAAGGGGCTGCTCTTCGGAGAGCGGCAACCAGGCGAGAATCTGGCCGTCCGCGCCGACCGCGATCGCTTCCGATCCGCTGCCGATGGTCGCCGTCGCACGCGGGACTTCGAGGTGCGCTGCGACCGTCGGGTCGCGGATCAGGAGCCAGTAGACAGCCAGAGCCACGAATGCAATCAAGACGGCCGCGACCAGCCGCCTCTTCATAGCTGCCAGCTGTCGGGCCAATCTACGTCTCCAAGGACCTGGACCTCCGGCTCCAGTGCGACACCGAAGCGCTGATGCACGCGACGCCGAGCGGCAGCCAACAGCTCGAGAACGTCCCGAGCCGAGGCGGGACCGTCGAGTTGGATGAAGTTCGCGTGGTCGGGCGAGAATCTAGCCTGGCCGACCCGAAGCTCCTGGCAGTCCGCTTCCGCCAACAGCCTTGCGGCGGCGCGCTCCCCCTGGCCAATTGACTCATCAGGGTTGCGAAAGGTCGAGCCGAGCGTGCGGATGCCCAGTGGCTGCGTATCCCGTCGGCGCTGTCGCACGGCATGGATGGTCTTGCTCACCGCGTCAGGCGTGCTGGGCGACAAAAGGAGGGAGGCCCGCGTAACGACCTGAGCGGAACCGATGATTGAGGACCGGTACCCGAATCCGAGTTCCTTCGGTCGCTTTCGCTGTACGCCGTCGGCGCTGCAAATCTCAGCCCACTCCAGATTTTGAGCAAGCTCGCCACCAAAAGCATTTGCATTCATCTTGATCGAGCCGCCGACGGTTCCGGGAATATTGATCCCGAACTCGATGCCGGCAAGACCCCATTGCGCAGTCCTCGAGGCAACGGCCGGCAGGCGGGCTCCGCCCCCGCAGAGGACGTGGTCCCCATCGCGTTCGATGCTCGTGAGCGACCCCGTCAGTTTCAACGCCAACCCACGGAACCCGTCATCGGCGATCAGGAGATTTGAGCCCGAGCCGATAACGCCGATCTCGATCTCTCGTTCGGACGCCCAGCACAGCAGTCGCTCGAGCTCGTCCTCACTGCTCACCCGGGAGAAGTAGTCGGCAGGTCCGCCGATGCGAAGCGTCGAGAACCTGCTCATCGGAAAACCCTGCTGAACCCCGGCCGGAGGAACCGTGTTCTTCCGCATCACACCAGAAGCCCCACGGCAAGCAGCGCCCCACCGAGACACGTGGCGATCACAGTTGCGCCAATCCGACGAGCGGTCAGGTGCTCCGCATAGAAGATAAGCGAGAACCCGCCGAATACCACGAGGATGGCCCCACTGACGACGAGCATCAACTTCGAGGCGTCGTGAAAATTGAGCTGTCGCGCTATCTCGGTCCCGGTGAATAGGAAGGCGAGCACGGCAGCGAGGAGCCCAAGCAACTGAACGGCCTGCAATCGAATTTGATCGGCGACGCTGGTACTCAGGTCCTTGAGGTTTGCCGTTTCCACCTCAATGCGTTCGCTCAAGGCACCGACCTCCGAGCGAACTGGGCCAAGCTGCTCGTTCAGGGCGATGCGACCGCGAATCTCGAGAAACTCAGCGATGCTGCCGCTGTCGTTGGGGTCCTCGAGGTCAAAGGCCCTGTGCAGCTCACGTCGTGCCTCCCGGTGGCGGCCGCGATACGTCTGCAAAAGGGCCTTCGTGGCGTGATACCTGGCGAAGCGGGTTGTCTTCTCGTGACGGGCGAAGAGGTCGCGGTCGATGCGAATCGCATTGCTGATCGCCTTGTTGACTTCGTCGAGCTGATCGTCCGAGACAGCCTCGCCGGATTCGCCGATGCGTAGAACCGTGATCGCGTAGAGATGCAGGACGGCTGGCACTTGCGACAGCCTTTCCTTCGCGGCCCGCGCATAGTCGCAGGCGAGCTCGAGGTCCTCGAGATCATCCCCTCGCGATGCGTAGTACTGCGATCGAAAGGTCAGAAAGTACGGGTACCTGTCCTCGGGGAAGTCACCGTCGTAGCGATCGACTAGATCGCGGTAGCGCTGAAAGTTCAGGCCATCCCAGTTCATCAAGAGCAGCATGTAGAGGGCCAGGAACCTCGTCGTGCCCGGATCGCAGGCGCCATTGGTATCTATATCGTCATCACTCATCTCGACGAGCTCGAGACAGGCGGCTTCCGCGCCGGCCCCGAGACGATCCCGGACTTCGCGCACAGCGAAAGGGAACATCGACTCCTCCTGCGAGGGCATGCCCTCGAACTGCGCGATCAGCTCACTCGACGACATCGATCGTGCCTCCAAGGCTCCGTAGGCTTGCCGGCAGATTCTCGTATCCCCGGCGCAAAGTCTCGGCTCCGGTGAGGAGCGATCTGCCGGAAGCGCTCAGCGCGGCGAGGGTCAAGGCGAAGCCGTTGCGAAGGTCGGGCATATGAGCACGCGTCGCCACGAGAGACGCAGGACCGCGTACCACGGCCAGATGCGCCTTCCCCTCCCTGCCGAAGAGGCAAGGCCCGGATTGCCAGTCACACTCACTGGACAGACAGATATCCACGCCCATTCGGCGCAGTGACTGCGTGGCTGCAAAACGATCCTCGAAGACGGTCTCATGAATGATCGACTCCCGCGAAGCCTGGCTGAGCGCGACCAACATAGGTGACTGCCAGTCGCTCTCAAAGGCAGGATACGGACCGGTGTCGATGCGAATCGTTGCCCGGGGGCAAAGTGAGCCCGTGAAGCGAAGACCGTCGCTGAGAAGCTTCGCTTCACCGCCCACGGATCGGTGCGCGTCGAGTAGGGGACTCATGCCCGTCGGCGTCGCACCTCGAACCAGAATGTCGCCACCGGTTGCCAGCGCCGCGCATGCCCATGACCCGGCCTCGATGCGATCTGGCAATGCCGCGTGGGCAAATCCACCAAGCTCGGGGACTCCGTCGATGGCAATCCGCCTCTGACCCACATTGACCTCAACCGATGCACCCATCTCATTCAGCACCGTGGCCAGCTCGAGAATCTCTGGGTCGACGGCGACATTGGCCACTTCCGTTCGGCCCTTGATCATGGACGCGCCGAGCAGAGCATGCTCGGTTACCCCCACCATTGGATAGGGCAGCTCGATCCGGGCCCCGCGCAGACCCCTCGTGGTTGCACGAAAGAACCCCTGCTCGAACCCAACCTCAGCACCCAGGCATTTCAACAGCCTGACATGCTCGTCTATCGGGCGCGCGCCTATCTCATCGCCGCCAAGCTCTGGCACCCATGCCTCGCCGAAACGTGCAAGCTGAACGCCGGCGCTTACGATCGGCACACGGCTGGCGACGGCCAAAGGGGACAGTGCTGCCTTGGGGTTTGCAGGAACTTCTCCCTGCCCCGAGATCTCAATTCGCCTCGGCTCGCTTTCCACCGCCGTGCGGCCAAAACAGCCCGCCAGCTGACGCGCCAGATCCACGTCATCGATCCGGGGGACGCCTTCGATCGAGCATGGCTCATCGGTGAGGAGCGATGCGACAATCAGCTTCGGCACGCATTTCTTGCTGCCGTGGATCTCGACGACTCCGCTGAGCGCGCCTCCCCCGACCACTTCGAGCGCAAGGGGACCTTGCGGCCGCCAGGTCGTCGAGTCATCACTGACCCTCATCAGACCTCGGTCCCCGAAAGCGCATCCGCTAAGCGGACAACATCGCCAGCCCCAATGGTCACCAGCACGACCCCCGCGCCAAGGCGCGGCTCGAGCGCTGTCTCCGCTTGCCCCAGGGTCGGGGCCCAAAGAACACGCCGCCCCCCCATCCGGTCCGCAGCGGCGCGGGCGACGTCAAGCCCGCTGACGCCGGCCAGCTCGCCGACCGGCTGCTCTCGAGCCGGGTAGACGTCGAGCACGGCGACTTCGTCGGCGAGTGCCAACGCGGCTCCAAACTGCTCGGCCAGCGCCCTGGTGCGTGAGTACAGGTGCGGCTGGAATACAGCGATCAAGCGCGCGGGCGACATCTCCCGCAACGCACCGAGCGCCGCCCGCACCTCGGTCGGGTGATGGGCGTAGTCGTCATATATGCGGGCGCCATCGCGCTCACCCTTGAGCTCGAGCCGCCGGTAAACGCCGGGGAAGCCGGCAAGCGCCGCAGCAACAGCGTCGAGATCGAAGCCGGCGAGCCCAGCGGCGGCAAGCGCCGCACGCGCGTTGAGCACGTTGTGCGCGCCGGGAACAGCCAGGGAGATTCGCGCCGGCCCCGGTGAATCGGCGTCGAAATTGGCGACCTCGGCCCCGGCGGCGAAACGGTCGAACGCCGCCCGCAGCTCGGCCATCGATCCCCAGCGCGAGTGGTGGTCCATCTCGATGTTGGTGATCACGGCGATCTCGGGCGCCAGCTCGAGGAAGCTGGCGTCGCTCTCGTCGGCCTCGGCGACGACCCACTCCCCCGCGCCCCAACCGGCGTTGCCGACCGTCCCCTCCGGTCCAAAGCCGGGAACCTCGCCGCCGATGAAGAAGGCGGGGTCGGCGCCGATCTCGCGCAGCGCCCAGACGAGCATCGCGGTCGTCGTCGTCTTGCCGTGGGTTCCGGCAATCGCGATCAGCCGCTTCTCGGCGCAGAGCTCGGCCAGCAGCTCACCGCGATGGCGAACGTCCAGGCGCCTTTTACGGGCGAGCCGCAGCTCGGGGTTGTCGTCGTCGATCGCGGTCGAAACGATCACCTCGGCTCCGTCTGGCAGATTGGCCGCGTCGTGGCCGACGGTGGGCGCAAGGCCCGCGGCGCGCAGTCGCTCCGTGTAAGAGGAGTCGGCGCGGTCACTGCCGCTCACGCTCGCGCCAAGCTCCTGGCAGACCAGGGCCAGGCCACTCATCCCGGCGCCGCCGATGCCGATGAAGTGCAGGTGGCGGTCGCCCCACCCGCTCATAGGAGAACCTCCCCCTGTTCCTTCTGGATTTGAGCTGGAGAGGCCGACCGAAGGGAGGCCGTCCGAGAGTCCGGGGGAACGCATAGAGAAGCCGACCGCCGTCGGGAGAACGCCCTCGGCGCTTGCCCCGTAGAGGACCTGCATGAGACCAGCGTCTCCCGGCGGTCGGAGGCACCCGAAGCGGCCACAGGAAGTGGCGCCCTGGAGCGCCCAACTATGAGCACCCGCAACGGTACCTCCCGGCCGGCGCAATTGAAAGCGACTCGAGGAGGTAGCGGATGGAGACGTTTGCCGGCATCGACTGGGCGGGCGAGGAGCACGCGCTCTGCGTGGTCGACGGGGATGGGGTGACGCTGGAGGGCGAGATGCGTTCCCACGATGAGGCCGGGATCAGGGGGCTGCTCACCCGGATGCGTGCCCTCGGCGTAGCGCGGGTGGCGATCGAGCGCCCCGACGGTGTCCTGGTCGACCGGCTGCTGGAGGCGGGCTTCACCGTCTTGGCGATCCACCCGAACAAGCTGAAGGCGACGCGACCCCGCTATGAGGCCTCCGGCGGCAAGTCCGATGGCTTCGATGCCTTCGTCTTGGCCGAGCTGGCGCGCACGGACTCCCATCGCCACCGGGCGCTGCGCCCGGACTCCGACGAGACCAAGGCGCTGCGGGCGCTGACCCGCACACGCGAGGATCTGGTTACGGCGAAGGTGCGGCTCGCGAACGAGCTGCGAGCGCAACTTGATGCCTTCTGGCCGGGCGCAGCGCGGGTCTTCGCCGATGTCGACAGCCCGATCGGGTTTGCCTTCTTGGAGCGCTACCCCTCGCCGGCCGATGCGCGAGGGCTCGGGGAGAAGCGACTTGCGGGCTTCCTCGCTCGCAACGGCTACTGCGGCCGGCGTTCGGCCGCTGAGCTCTTGGAGCGGCTGCGCTCGGCCCCTGCGGGTCGCGCAGGCGCTCTGGAGGCCGAGGCGAGGCGAGGAGCAGTGCTCGGCTTGGTGGCCGCCTTGAAGCCGATCGTCGCCCAGATCAGCGAGCTGACATCCCAGATCGCCCACGCGGTTCGCACTCACCCCGACGGGCAGGTCTTCCTGCCGCTGCTCAAGCACCCCAAGTCGGTGGTCACCGCGGCACGACTCGTCGCCGAGATCGGCGATGACCGATCCCGCTATCCAACCCGCGAGGCGCTGGCTGCCGACGCCGGCATGGCGCCGGTGGCACGAGAGTCGGGCAAGCGCAAGGTCGCTGCCTTTCGCTGGGCCTGCGACAAGCGCCTGCGAGACGCCGTCTCCTGCCTTGCCGACTCGACGAGGCACCACCATCCCTGGGCGCGCAGCGTCTATCTCAACGCCCGCTCCCGCGGCCTCGATCATCCGCACGCGATCCGAGTCCTGGGCCGGGCCTGGCTGCGGGTTCTCTGGCGTTGCCGGCAAGACGAAGTCCCCTACGACCCGGCCAAACACGGCAATTTGCAACGCCTTCAACCCGCGGGGGGTTGACACAGGAAGTCTCATGCGCGCACCGCCGCGAGAACCTGATCGGCGATGCGGCGTGCCGCATCCGGTTTGGCCAGCGCGGCCGAGGCGGCGGCCATCGCCGCCAGCCGCCGCTCGTCGTGCAGAAGACCGTCGATCTCTCCCACGAGCCGCTCCGCGTCGAGCTCATCGTCGCCGATCACGATCGCGGCGCCGGCTTCCGACATCCAGGCGGCGTTGCTCTTCTGGTGGCCGGCGGCGGCGAACGGGTAGGGCACGAGCACCGCTGGCCTGCCGGTCGCGGTCAGCTCGAAGATCGACCCCCCGGCCCGTCCCAGGACGAGGTCGCAGGCGGCGAGGCAGTCGCCAAGGTCGGGCTCGTAGGCGAGCAGCGTGTAACGATCGCCATGCGGCGCGGCAGCAAGACGCCGCTCCAGCTCGGGGAAGTCACGCCGGCCGGCGACGTGGACGATGTCGAAGTCGCGGCCGCCGCGCTCGGCCAGAGCCGCAATCGCGCACTCGTTGATTGAGCGAGCCCCCTGGCTGCCGCCCATAACGAGCAGGCAGCGCGCCTCGGTGTCGATTCCAAAACGCTTACGGGCGACAGTGCGGTTCGCCTTCAGCACGGCCCCGGGCACCGGCCGCCCGGTGAGGACGTAGCGCTCTCCCTCACGCCCGGCGATCGGGAAGGCGAGGCAGACCCGCTGCGCCTGGCGGGCGAGCAGGCGGTTGGCGAGGCCGAGGTGGCTGTCGGCCTCAATGAGGACCAGGGGGACGCGAGCGAACACCGCGGCGAGCCCGGCCGGGCCGGCGACGAAGCCGCCACCGCCCATCACCACGTCGGGGCGCCGGCGCCAGAGCACGCGCAGGGCCGTTCCGGCGGCGCCGAACGCCTCGACACCGGCCACGGCGCCACGCAGGCGGCTGCCCCGGTCGATCCCTCGCACCTTGACGAAATCGATCTCATAGCCGGCGGCCGGCACCAGGTCAGCCTCGATCCGCTCGCGGGTACCGAGGAAGGAGACCTCGGCGCCGCTAGCCCGAAGCTCGTCGGCGACCGCCATGGCCGGCACTACGTGACCGGCCGTTCCCCCGGCTGCCACTACCACTCTTGCGACTTCTGGCACTGCTCGATCGGCTCCTTCCGCGCGCGGGCTTGCGCCCACCTTCGATGACGCGCAGTTTGCCAGCGCGGGCGGTCCCCCCGCGGGCGACGTTGAGGATCAGCCCGACGGCGAACAGCGTTGCCATCAGGCTGCTGTTGCCGTAGGAGACGAAGGGAAGCGGCACGCCGGTCAGCGGGGCCAGGCCCATCACCGCAAAGAGATTGATCGTCGCCTGTACGAGGACGAGCGAGGTGAGCCCGGCGACGAGCAGCTTCCCGTAGCTGTCCTTGGCTTTCTTGGCAACCTGCAGGCCGGCATAGCCGAAGAGGGAGAAGAGGCCGACGACGCCGAAGATTCCGACCAGGCCGAGCTCCTCGCCGATCACCGCCGAGATCATGTCCGTATGCGCCTCGGGCAGGTAAAAGGCCTTCTGCACGCCGTTGCCGATGCCGACCCCGAAGAGGCCGCCGGAGCCGAGCGCGATCTTCGCCTGCGCCGCCTGGAAGCCGGCACCGCCGGCGTCGGCGCCGGGGTTGAGAAAGCCGGTCAGGCGGGCCATCCGGTAGGGCTCGATCACGGTCATCAGCAGGGCGAAGAAGGCGAGCGCGGCGCCGATCAGGACGAGGTCGCGGATGCGCATGCCGGCAGCGACCAGCGTCGCAGCAACGGCAAAGGAAACGACCATCGCCGTGCCCAGATCGGGCTCGGCGACGATCAGCAGGGTGGCCGCGCCGACGACGAGCAGGAACGGCATCAGGCCCTGCAGCGTGCGCGCTCGTTTCGGCTTGCGCGCCAGCAGGTCGGCGCCATAGAGGATCAGCGCGACCTTGGCCAGCTCGGAGGGCTGCAGCTGGATGAAGCTGGGCCCGATCCAGCGGCTGGAGCCGTTGACCGAATTGCCGCCGAAGAGCACCGCGAGCAGCAGGAAGAGGGAGATCCCGAGGATCGCCGGGGTCAGCCGGCGGACCGTCTCCAGCCCGTGGCGCGCGGCCAAGTGCATGATCCCCAAGCCGACCGCACCGAAGAGCAGGGTGCGCTTCAGGTAGAAGGCGCTGTCGGAGAGGCCGCCGTTGCTGAGGATCCGCGTGGTCGAGCTGGCCGAGAAGACCATCACAGCGCCGAAAGCGAGCAGGCAGAGGGTCGCGGTGAGCAGCATGTTGTACTCGGCGGGAAGGCTGGCGGCGCGCCTCTTCTTCTTCGCCTTGCCCCTCTTGGCTTTCGAGCCCCCGAAGCGAGGTAGGGATAGAGCACGGGCGCTCATGAAAGCTCCCCGACGATCTCGCGGAAGCGATCGCCGCGCCGTTCGAAGTTTTCGAAGGCGTCGAAGCTGGCGCAGGCAGGCGAAAGCAGCACGACCTCGCCGGGGTCAGCCGCGGCTGCCGCGCGCCGCACGGCCTCCTCGAGGTTGGCGCAGCGGTGCAGCTCGATGCCATCGGCCAGGACCGGAGCC
>DATCPU010000456.1:0-4614 GCA_036569925.1 Candidatus Dormiibacterota bacterium | reverse complement strand
TTCGCGAGGCTCGGCGCCGCGGGGTCGTTCGAGGCGGCGAACCTGGTGATGCTGCGCGACGGCTACGCCGGCATCTTCGCGCGCGCCGCACTCCCCGCGATGCTGTCGCTCTTCGAGGCATGGCGACCGGACGTCGTCGTGCGTGAAGCCGCGGAGTTCTCATCGCTGGCCGCGGCCCGACGCCACGGCATCCCGCATGTCCGCGTTGCCACGGGTCTCGTCGCCACGGAGCGACTGACCCTCGACGCTGTCGCAGGCCCCGTCGGCGATCTCCTGGCCGAGGCCGGTGCTGATGCCCAGAGTGCGACCTTGATCGATGAGCCGCTGCTTTCGCTCACTCCGGCCTCCTTCGAGCCACCGGAGCACCGCGCTCTCGCCCATCGCTTTCGAGACGACCGCGTGACGCATCCGCCATCCGCGCTCGCCGACCCGCAGGCGGTCTACGTCACCTTCGGCTCGGAGGCCGCCGGCCAGGGCTACTTCCCGTTGTTGTATCGCACGGTCATCGATGCGCTCGCCGATCTGGACGTCGACCTCGTCGTGGCGACTGGGCATGCCGCCGACCCCGCGGGACTCGGCCCGCTGCCGCGAAGGGTCCGCGTCGAACGATGGGTGGATCAGGGTCGCGAGATCGCGAGAGCGCAAAGCGTCGTCCACCATGGCGGATACGGGACGCTGCTCGGCGCGCTGGCGGCCGGGGTGCCGCAGATCGTGATGCCGCTGTTCTCCACCGACCAGCAGATCAACGCCGAACGGGTTACGGAGGTCGGCGCCGGCCTGATGATCGGCGGGGCCGAGGATCTGCCTCGGCTCCCCGGCCCGTCGGCGGACGGCCCGAAGATCCGGACCGCTGTCGCGAGCATCCTGGCGACGACGACCTATCGGGAGCGCTCGGAGTCGTTCGCGCGAGACATCGCCGCCCTCCCAGAGGCAATCGAAGCGATTCCTCTGATCGAGGCGCTCGCCCGCTAGTCCTGTTCGGCCGATTCAGCGCAGCGGCGCGTACCCGGCGGCTACGAGATCGGCGGCGATCGTATCCATGCCAAGCTGGCTCGGGTGGATTCCATCCGGCCCGAGGTACCCCATCACCGCCGGACTCGACTTCCCATCGTTGCCGTTGAAAGGATGGTAGATATCGACACAAACGGCCTTGTGCTTGGCTGAGATCCGACAGATCGCCGCATTCTGCGTTTCGACAAGCGGCTTCCAGAAACCTACGCCGGTTCCAGGACCGTCCGGATCTAACGCTGCCGACGCGGCGATGCCGTTGTTGTAGATGAGGGTCACGCGAACCATCGTCGGCTTGCCCGCGCGAAGCTGGCCGATTCGGGTGAGGATCGCGTCGAGGTTTGTCTCGAATGTCTCCTCAATCGCCTTGGTGTTTCCCTTGTCAGTGATGGCGAAGTCGTTGAAGCCGATCGTCACACTGACGATGTCCGCGGCCGTGACCGCAGCCAGAACGTCCTCCGAGGTCCGGCCGATCAGGGCTCCGTCTTGGAGGTAGGCGAGCAGCCCTGAGCTGTTGAGACCGTTGTGCATTGTGAGGTTGTGCACCCTGACCGGGAGTCCCAGGTCCGCCTCGACCTGTTTCCCATAGATGAACGACGCAGATGTGCAGCTGTCACAGTCGCTCTCGAGGGCGTACAGAAGGGAGTCCTCCTGGAGGTGACCCTTGGGTAGCGTTGAATCCTGTCGGGCTACGGAGCGTCGGCCTTATCCGTCGGGCCCCGCGGGTGCAGTGCGCGTGCCACCAACCTCGGTACGGGCAGGACGTACAGGAAGACGACGCCCACGTATCCCGCGACGGCGAGGAAAGGACTCGCGAACGCGACCGCTGTGAGTGCAGCGACGACGAGTGGGGCTGGGGCCCAGGCAAGGGTATGGGCGCGCCGTTGGTCGGGACTCAGGACGGGCGAGGTGAGCTTGCCGACATACGCGCCATACCACCACAAAAGGTTGTAGATGAGCCCGCCGACGGCGGCGGTCGCACCGTAGAAGACTGCGGCGACCACCTGGTTGTCGTGGCTGCTGCCTAGCCACGCGCCAAGGACCGCCGTTGGGACCGGGATGAACGCGACGGCCACCATCAGGTACACGAGGTTCAGCCAGACCAGCGTGTTGTCGGCCCGGACGAACGTCTTGAACATCACGCGGTGGTTCGCCCAGTTGATCCCGACGATCATGAAGCTGAGGACGAACGCAAGGTAGCTCCGCCATTGCTCGGTCAGGAGAGCCAGGAGCCCCCGGCTGGCGTCAGCGTCCGTGTCATGAGGGATACGGATGGCAAGGACCAGGAGCGTGATCCCGAACGCGAAAACGCCGTCGCTGAAAGCCCCGATGCGAGTCAGGGTCGGGTCCTCTGTGCGGACTGCACCCGTATCGTGACCAGCGTGACTTCCGCTGATCGGCCTGGGAGAGCGTGTGGCGGGCATCAGGTCCGCATGATGGCACCCTGATTCGTCGGGCGCCACGCAGCGCGCCACGATGAGGACGTCGTCCAGGCGCCCAGCTGGTGCGGTGGCGACGTGGCCTCGTTATGCTCGGGGGCCTGTCGCACCGCGACGGGAACCAAGGAGGTCGCGATGGGCAAGTACCTGATCCGCGGGTCGTTCACGCAGGACGGACTGAAAGGCATCCTCAAGGAGGGCGGCACCGGTCGCCGGAAGGCCGTCGCCACGCTCGTCGAGAGCGTTGGGGGTTCGCTTGAGTCCTACTACTTCGCCTTCGGCGACGACAGCTACTTCATCGTCATCGACATGCCGGATGACGAAACCGCAGCCTCCGTCGCGCTCACCGTCGGCGCCAGTGGCGCGGTCGTGGTCTCGACGATCAAGCTCCTGACTCCGGAGCAGATCGATGCCGCGGTGAAGCGCAAACCGACCTATCGGGCCCCGGGCCAGTAGGGCAGGGTCAGATGGCCAGAGTTCTCGGCATCGGCGGCGTGTTCTTCAAGTCGAAGGACCCGGGCGCGCTCACCAACTGGTACCGCGACGTGATTGGCCTCGAATTGGAGGACTGGGGCGGCATCGTCTTTCGGCCCGAGGCGATGGCCGCCCATCCGGGCGCTGCCACCGTGTTCAGCCCGTTCGAGGCCGACACCACCTATTTCGCACCCTCGACCCGGGACTTCATGATCAATCTCGCGGTCGACGATCTCGACGGCATTCTGGCGAGCTGCGCAAAGCACGGCGTGGAAGCGAACGTTCTCCCCGACGAGCCCAACGGCCGCTTCGCTCACATCCTCGACCCGGAAGGGACGAAGATCGAGTTGTGGCAGCCGAAGCCGATGGCGGCCTGACGGCTGGCTGTCCTTCCTAGCGGATCGGGGTGAGGCGGATCATCGGGATCACCCGACCGCCCGTTTGCTGGAATAGTTGGCAAATCCGGGATGCACCTGGGCGTGGCGGTCCCAGAGCTTGTCTCGATCGCCGCCCTGGGCGACCACGGCCGTTGCCTGGGTCGTCTTCCCGTCGGCTTCGATCGTAACCGTCGGGTTGGCGACGAGATTCGCGAACCACGCCGGATTGGTCGGCATCCCGTTTTTCGAGGCCGCGACGACGTAGGCATCGCCATCGCGGGTGTACGTCGCGACGGCCACTCGCGGCTGCCTGGTCTTCGCGCCTGTCGTGGTCAGGATGAGCAGCGGGCGTCCGGCCATCGGACCGGCGGTGACCTCGCCACCATGCTCGCGAATGTCGGCGATCAATGCTCTGCTGAATGCGGCTGGATCCCAGTCGGCCATCTCGACCTCCTCTCGATTGGGAGATATGTGACGCGGTTGCGCGTGCAACCATCTCACGATTCACCAAATCGTGGATGCGGCCGATCTCGTATCGCCGAAGAGCCCAGCGCGAACCGCGTCTCCGCGCCGTTGACTATGTCGACGTCGGTCCTCGAGCGGGCCGCCACATCGACGTGTCAACCGTTCGTCGGCAGGAGCTGGTAGGTCATGACCACGACGCCCTTCGGCAGGTCGAGCGTGCCGGTCAGGTTGAACGACCGGTTCTTCACGGTGGTGAACAGGCGCTTGGTCCCGTCCCCCAGGACGAGCGGATGGACCATCAGCCGGTATTCGTCGACCAGGTCGTGCCAGGTCAGGAAATCGACGAGCTGGCCGCTGCCCCCGATCAGCAGGTCGCCGCCATCCTCCTGCTTGAGCCTCCGGACCGCGTCGGCGACGTCCCCGTCGATGATCGTCGCGTTCCAGTCGGCCCGGGTCAGGGTTCGCGACGCAACGTACTTCGGCATGCCGTTCATCTTCTCGCCGAACTCGCCGGTCCCTTCCATCGTCGGCCAGGCGGCGGCAAACCCTTCGTACGTGATCCGCCCGAGCAGGAGCGCGTCGCTCGCGAACAGCTCCCGAGCCTTGAACTGGGAGGACTCATCGGACCAGAACGGGAACGACCAACGGCCCGGTTCGTCGATGTACCCATCGAGGGTGATGTAGGTGCTGGCAACGACCTTGCGCGGCATCGGTGCTCCTTTCGTGGGTCAGCTGGGTTGGCGATCTGAGGAGCCGAGGGGGAGGACCATGATCTGGATCGTCAGGCCCGTGCCCTCGCGGAGCGGGTAGTGGTCGCCGTTGGCCTTGAAGCCAAGGTGTTCGTACAGGGC
>DATCPU010000455.1:0-1830 GCA_036569925.1 Candidatus Dormiibacterota bacterium | reverse complement strand
GATCTACAACATGGACGAAGCTTCGACTCGGCCTCACCTGGGCGAGGTCCGCGCCAAAGAGCTCGAGAACGCATCGCGGATCCTCGGCGTCAATCGGGGGGAGTTCCTCAACTATCGAGACTCTGGAATGGTCGGCACCGCCGACAACGAGAATCCGGGGTCGTTTCATCAGGCGCCTTTGCCCGAAGCCGCGGAACGCCTCGCGGCGATCCTGAGGGAGGAGAGGCCGGACGTGGTCGTGACGTACGACGCCGATGGCACGTACGGGCATCCCGACCACATCAAGGCGCATCACGTCACCAACGCGGCGCTCGACCTCCTCGATAAGGACGGTTGGCAGCCACGCAAGCTCTACTACACCGGCATTCCCCGGACCCTGATGCAGCAATTCATGGCGGCGCTCCCCGAGGACGCGCAACGCCAGGAGCGGGACAGCACCATCACGATTCCGGGAACACCGGACGAGCTGATCACGACGCAGGTCGACGTCAGCGACTATGTCGACCGCAAGCGCGAGGCGTTCGCTGCACACGTGACGCAGAACGACCCCAACTCGTGGTTTACCACGATGGCGGACCAAATCTACCGGCTGGCGTTTGGCACCGAGTACTACCGGCTGGCGCGTGGCAAGCTGGGGTCAAAGGTGCCGGAGAACGACCTCTTCGTGGGTGTGCCCAGCAAGTAGGCCGGCACAATCCCCGCGTAAACTCGAACGAGAGATGGAAGTCCTCAAGATCACGCCCCGCGGCTACTGCCACGGCGTGGTCGACGCCTTTCGCATCGCCAAGCGCGTGCGCGAGGAGACCACGGGGCCGGTGCACATGCTCGGAATGCTGGTCCACAACACCCACGCCACGGACGACCTCCAGCGGCAGGGGGTGGAGCTCGTGGACCAAAACGACCGCCTGGCCGGTCTCAGCCAGATCAAGGGCGGCACGGTGATCTTCACCGCCCACGGCGTCTCGCCCCAGGTCAAGCAGCGAGCGGTCGAGCTCGGCCTGACCCCCATCGACGCGACCTGCTCGGACGTTGTGCGCACACACGAGCTCGTGGCCGACCTCGCCAGCAAAGGTTATGAGGTTGTCTACATCGGCCGGAAAGGGCATCCCGAGCCGGAGGGTGTGATGGGGGAGGCTCCGGGCAAGGTGCACCTCGTGCAGGACCCCGAGGACATCGACGCCCTCGAGCTGAAAGGGGACCGGATCGCAGTCACCTGCCAGACGACGCTCTCCGTGTGGGACACCGAGGATCTCATCGGCCGCGTCCAGGCCCGCTACCCGAAGGCCGAGGTGCACAACGAGATCTGCCGCGCAACGCAGGAGCGGCAGGAGGCCGCGGTCGAGGCGGCGCCACTCGTCGACCTGGTCATCGTCGTCGGCAGCCCACGCTCATCGAACTCGTTGCGGCTGGTGGAGGTCGTAAAAAAGCTGGGGCACAAGCCCGCCTATCTGGTCGACAACCTCGAGGACCTGGACCTCGACTGGTTCAAGGGCGCCAAGAAGGTCGGAGTCACGAGCGGAGCTTCGACTCCAAGTCAGCTGACCCGCCGCGTGATCGAATACCTGGAAGCGCTGGAAGTCCCAGCCTGATCGGGCTTCCCGACTAGGGCCGCCGCAGGCGACGGATCGCGCGCGTCAATGGATTGGTCGGACTGGTCGGGTTCGCCGAGCTTGCGCCCGCGGGTGCCAGGGCCTGGGATGCGGTGGCCGCGGCAATGGCTGCTTTAGGCGGCGGCGCCTCTCCGCTGCCGGCTGCTCCGTCGCCGTTTCGCGCTTGCGCCGAGCTCGGCGAACGGCGGCGCCGGCGGCGTCTTGGGGTTCCGGCTGGGCG
>DATCPU010000454.1:0-12734 GCA_036569925.1 Candidatus Dormiibacterota bacterium | reverse complement strand
CGACTCCAAGGCGCAGGTCAGCGAGCAGCTGCGCCAGCGCGGCCTGATCGTCCTCGACGTCAGTGAGAAGAAGGCGCCGATCAACATCGAGGATCTCTTCAACCGCTGGCAGAAGGTCGACGTGCGCGAGCTGGCCGTCTTCTCGCGCCAGTTCGCGACCCTGGTCGCCTCGGGGATGCCGATGCTGCGCACCCTGCACACCCTTGAGGAACAGACCCAGGACGAAAAGATCAAAAAGGCCGTGGCCGGGGTACGCGCCGACGTCGAGGCCGGCAGCACGCTGGAGCTGGCAATGCAGCGCCACCCGGGTGTCTTCGACCGCCTCTACCGGGCGATGGTCCGCTCCGGAGAGGAATCGGGCCGCTTGGAGGACTCGCTCGACCGGGTGGCCTACCAGGTGGAGAAAGCCGACGCCCTGCGACGTCAGGTCAAATCGGCGATGATGTACCCGTTACTGGTATTTGGCTTTGCGGCGGTGGCGCTGGTCGGTGTGGTGGTCCTCGTCATCCCGGTCTTTGCCGGGATCTTCAAGGAACTCGCCGAAGAACACCCAGGGGAAAGCTCGGCGCTGCCGATACCGACCCAGATATGCGTCACCGCATCCGAAGCTCTCACCGGCTACTGGTTCATCATCATCCCGGCGCTGGCAGGACTGACCGTCGGCTTCTTCCAGTGGAAGAAGACCAACCGTGGCAAGGAGCTTTGGGATCGTTTCAAACTGCGCCTCCCGGCTCAGATCGGTGACGTGATCCAGAAGGTCGCACTGGCTCGCTGGTCCCGCACCTTCGCCGGCGCGGTCTCGGCCGGCGTGCCGATGCTGCAGGCGATCAAACTGACCGGTGAAACGGCCGGCAACGTCGTCATCGAGCAAGCGATGGAGGACCTCTACGCTGCGGCCAAGCGCGGCGGATCGCTGGCGGGGCCGATCGAACGCGACCCGATTTTCCCGCCCATGGTTGGCCACATGATCGCTGTCGGCGAGGAAACCGGCCAGCTCGAACACATGCTGGCCAAGATCGCCGACTTCTACGAAACCGAGGTCGACGCCAAGGTGAAAGCCCTCACTTCGCTGATAGAGCCGCTGATGATCGTCTTCGTGGGCGGCGCCGTGGGCTTCATCGTGGTCGCGATGTATCTGCCGATGTTCAGCCTCTACGAAAAGATCCGCTGAGGCGGCCCTTCGGCGTTGTGTTGACTTTCCTCGGGCGACTAACACAGGACTCGCGAACCGCTCTGTTTCTTTCTTGACATAGAAAACCCTGAGTAACTAGGGTCATCTGCACTGCAACCTGCGAGTGGGGAGGCTTTGGGTGGCCGGCGAGGAGGGCGGCGGGGGAGAGAAAGCCAGGTCGGCCTGGCCCGACCTGCTGAGCGCCGCCGGCAAGCAGCTGATGCCGGTCCTGCTCACCGGCGCCAGCCTGATCGGCTTCGTCGCCTTTGCCGGCGGCGTGATCGTCTGGACCCGCTTCTCGGCGGCGAAGGTACCGCCGGACCAAGCGGTGAATGCAGTTCCGCGTGACGAACTCGTGGCGATCGGCTCCTCCTTGCTGCTGCTGTTCGGCTTCTTCGGCGTGATGGCGCTGATCGGCGCCTTCCTCGTCGATCGGGGTGGGCGGGCAACGCCAGGCATGGCGCGCGCGCTGCTGGTCTTCTTCCTGGTCGAGGGCGTGACGACGATCATCGTCGCGGACGGGATCTCCCTGGCGCGCACCATTGCGGTTGCCGCGCTCTTCGCGCTGCCGGTGGCAGCGGCCATATGGACGACCTGGGTCGGGTCGTTCGTCAGCCTCGAGGACGACCTGCCGACGCGTGAGGGCGAGCGGCCCGGACGGCGCGGGTACGGCATGTTCGTGTTGCCGGCTGCGCCGAAACCGGCCGGACCGAAGACGCCGACCGGCGTTCGAGGAGTCCCGCCCTGGCTCGAAGCCCGGCGCGAACTGCTCGTCATTCACGCGCCGATCGTCGCGGTGGCCATCGGCGTGGCCGGGGGAGCGTTGATCGAGCTCGCCCTGGGCACCGGCGCGGCCCTGCTGGTCTGGCTCGGACTCTCGTTCCTGGCGTTTCTCGGCCTCGCGCTGCGTCGCTCCCATAAGTTGGGCCGAGGGCTGAGGCGCGACCTCGACGAAAGCCGCGAAGCGATCATGAAGAAGCGGCTGGAAAAGGCGGAGGAGGAAGAAGGATGGGGGTCAGACCAGGGTCTGGTCGAAGCGGAGCGGCGGCTGAACGAGCGCCCGATGCGACTCGAGTTGAAGCTGAACGGCGTCGTGCTGATGCTTCTCGCCCTGCTTGCTTCGGTGGCGCTTCCCTACGCGCTGCTCGGAAAGTTCTGGGTGGGGGTCTCGATCGGCGCCGCCGCGGCGCTGACCTCGGCCCTCTGGCGGATCTCGATGCTCTCGGTGGACAGGGTGGTTTGGTTCGGTGTCGCCGTCTTCATCTCGGTTCCCCTGTTCGGCACGCTCACCGCGATGGCGCGCAACATCGACGATCCCCAGGTGCAGCCGATGGCGCTGATCCGCAACACGGACGGGCCGAACGAAGCCATCCAGGGCCTCTACGTAACCGAAGCGAACGACCGGGTCTACTTCGCCACGGTGGCCACGGAAGGCTGTACCGACGATCTCACGCCGAACAGCGGGCGACTCGAGTGGGTACCGAAATCCGAAGTGGTGGCAATGTCCGTCGGCCCGCTGCAGAGCGTCAAGGACGCGGCGGCGAGCGCGCTTGAAATGTCCTACGCGCTGACTCCTGCGGTGGAGACGCCAGCTGGATCGGGGCCCGAAGACGGACTCACCTCGGGAGAAGAGCCGGCGGCGGGAGTCGCGCCTGCTCCGCCTGCCGTCACTCTCGACAAACGCCTCGAAGATGCCGGGCCGGCGGTCCGGCCGTTCTACGGCGCGGGACTCAGCCTGACCCCCGACAACGCCTCGCCGGGGCAGCCGGTCACCCTGCGGATGAGCGCCCCGAACAACAACGATCAGGTGCACGGCTTCGGCCGTACGCGCAACGGCCACACGCTGCGCGTGGGCGGGGTGCGCGCCACGATCGCCAAGGAGTTCGCGCACCGAGCGGACACCGCGGAGTACGTCGAAACCAAACAGGGGGCGCTACTGCGCTTGGAAAAGGGCGAGCCGTACGTAAAGGGGGGCGGCGGGCAGTACGAACGCCTCACCGACCTTGACTCGCAGCTTGACAAGAGGCGCTTCTTCAAGCTCGTCGACCATCGGGTGCTCTCCGTCGGCAAGCAGAAGATGGGCGAATTGGGTGGGGAGGGGGACGAAGAAGGCATATACCTCCCGGTCGAGACCGACCCCTCCAGGATCCCGTCGCTCAAGCACCCCGAGCGGGTGGTGAAGTTGCTGGGGCTGGCCGAAGGCGGTGATGAGCCCGGCAAGCCGAAGAGCACCCACTTCGAACCGAGACCGAAAGCACAGGCGTGGCACGAACGCGAGATCAGGTTCTTGGTGCCCGACAACGTTTCGACCGGCGCGGTCACCGTCGAGTGCTCTCAGCTCGCAGGGCAGCCGTTGCTGAGGGTGGCGCACAAACCCGAAGCGCGGATATCTGTGCGCATGCACGCCGGATCCACCCGGGTCAGCTTCGACAGCGGCCGCTCTGGCGACGCCGACGGCGAAAGCATCTCACGGCGTTGGAACGTCTCCGGGCTGCGGCGCGGCAACCTGCCGAGCATGTCGATCGACCTGCCGCCCCGCCCCCGCGCCTACATCGTGCGGATGACGGCGACCGATGAAAGCGGTCGAACGGACACCGCTGAACTCCGCCTTCTGCGCCTGCCGGCGTCGCTGTTCAAGCCCAACGAAGCCAACCCCCGCAACGACCCTGTCTTGCGAGAGGCAAAGGAAACGCTCGAAACCGCCGCTCGGAAACAGACGCCGGCCGCGATCGAGATCGACGGGTACGCCGACGACCCCGGAACCGGCCGTCATAATGTCCACCTGTCGCTGCGGCGGGCGGAACGCGTTCGCGAACGTCTCCTGCGCAAGCCTGAGATCAGCGTCCAGGGGGGCGTGGAAATTCCAGTGAGGACGCTGGCATACGGGAAGGAATGCCCCGTCGTTCCCGGGCCCGGCCACAGTCGCAGCAACCGCCGGGTAGACGTGTTCGTGCTCGAACAGGGGGTCAGCATGACCCCCCCTGCCAACTGTCACCCACGTCGCTTCCAGAGCACGGAGTGGAAGCTGCCGGCCGGGTGAGCTGGTAGTTCCAGCGTTACTGAGCTGGGCCTGGCCCTGGCTCCATCGGGCCGAGGGCAAGGATGCGCGGGAGGGGCACTTGTAGCTGGGCTACGGGTTATCCCGTAGGTCGTCGGTCCGGTATCTCGCCCGCCCTGAGTTTTTGCCCGATGAAGCCCAAATTTCGGGGATTTAGGTATCTGGCATGTGGCCGATTAGGGGTCTGTGATGAATCTGCCAGTGCCTCGGTGCAAAAGGCAAACCCGCTGTGAGGCGGGGGCGCAAAGCCGTCGGAACTCCTCTCTGGGAGTTAGTCGGGTTACCACCGGGGTCGACAGACACCACGTGGCTTCACGCGACGGGGCTCTGGCGCAAACGATTAGGACCATAGGAGGTACCTAATGTTTCTCCAGAATCTCCGGGCCAAGGTTGGCGCCCGACTCAGTGGCGAAAAGAGCGAGGCCGGCTTCACGCTGATCGAGCTCCTCGTCGTCATGCTCATTCTCGGCATCCTTGCCGCGATCGCGATCCCCGCGTTCTTCAACCAGCGGGAAAAGGCGACCGATGCTCAGGCTAAGGCCGCGGCGCGTACCGCTGAGACCTCAATCGAGACGTATGCAACCGAAAACGGTGGTAGCTACGTTGGCGCGACGTCAGCAATTCTCCACACCATTGAGCCAACGCTCGTCGAAGAAACTAAAGGCAACAACGAAATCAAAGTTTCTGGACTGGCAGCAAAAACGTTCAAAGTCGAATCAGTCTCGGCAACTGGAGTCGGGTTCAACATTGAACGCCAGGCTGCAGGAACCGTGAAGTTCGATTGCACCAATCACGGCAAATCCGGTTGCCCGTCGTCTGGTGAATGGAACAAATAGCCAGCTTACGTCGCGTGATGTTGGCCGATGCCTGGCCAGCAAGCTTGGCACCAAAGGGCGGGCCTCCGGGCCCGCCCTTTTGCATATACGCGCAACGGGCTCGAACCCAATTCATCAAACGTCCAAGACCCTTGCCTTCCCGGCTTTAGAAGCGAAGATGGAACGCCGATAGGAAGGGGGTGCGCCGCGCCATGGATCGGACAGAGGGTGAGCAGGGCAGCATCATCATCGAGGTGCTGGTCAGCTCGATCCTGCTGGTAATTGCCGCGGTCGGCGTATTCGGCGCCTTCGATGCGGGAGCGCGTTCGACCGCCGAGGAGCGTCACCGGGAGCAGGCGGAGGGTGTCGCCCAGGCCGACATAGCGCGGTTGCGAACGATGCGCATCTCTGCTCTGTCCAACCTGCACCAGACGAAAGTCGTGACGATCGAAAAGACCCCGTACACGGTCGAATCGGACGCCGAATACGAGACCGACAAAACCGGCACCGCTTCCTGTCAAAAAGGAACTGCCTCCGCCGACTACATCCAGATCCGCTCGACGATCACCTGGCCATCCCTTGGCAACCGGGATCCTGTCGTCGACCAGAGTCTCGTTGCCCCGCCGAACGGCTCGGTCTCTGCTGAAAGCGGTTCACTTGCGATCGAAGTCGTCAACGCCAAAAACGCCGGTATCGAAGGTATCGCTCTCTCCGGTAGCGGTGCGGGAACGTTCAGCGGGGACACCGGTCCCAACGGCTGCGCAATCTTCGGAGACCTGCTGCACGGCAGCTACACGCTCAACGTTTCGGCCCCGACTCTGGTCGACCGCGACGGAAAACCACCCCAGGCGCAGAGCACCAGCGTGGTTGCCGAGAGCACCAACACGCTGGCCCTGCAGTACGACGAACCAGGAAAAGTCGTCGCCAAATTCACTACCTGGGTGGCTGGCAAACTCGTTCCCTCCAGCGCTGACGCCATCGTTGCCTTCAACAGCGGGATGAAAGTTGCCAGGGCGTTCGGAACACCGGGCACGCGAAAAGAAGAAGTGACGGCGACGCCGCTGTTTCCCTTTGCCTCTCCCTCGACCTACTCGGTCTATGCCGGGACTTGCACGGGGAACGACCCCAATCTCTCCGGCAAACCGACCTCACCGGAAGCAATCGCCGAGCCGCTCGTCACGCCGGGTGGGAGCACGCCGGTGACGATCGAACTTCCAGGGCTTTACCTGACCGCACTGAGCGGAACCAAGGCGTCCAATCCCGGCACCGCGGTCAAAAACGCAACGGTGACGATGACTGATACGAAATGCACGCCAGCCAGCCCGCTGGTACGCACCTTTACGACCAACGAAGCGGGCGGTCTCACCGACCCTGGGCTGCCGTTCAGCAGCTATAACTTCTGCGCCTCCGACGGCACTAAGCGCGTCCGAGTCCCCAGTCTCGCCGTTCCCACCAATCCTGAAAACCTGGTGGCCGGGACCAGTCTCACCGTTTACCTCGGCAGCTCCAGCGCCGAATCGGGACTCTGTCCATGAGTGACGAGGGCGGCTACACCCTGGTCGAGCTGTTGGTGGGAATGATGATCTCGATGGTCGTGCTCACCGCGATTTTCGGCATGGTCAAGGTGGCGACCGGCAACCAGGATCGGACGACGGAGCGCGTCTTTTCTAACCAGCGCGCCCGTCCGGTGATGGACCGGATCATTGACCGCCTCCACTCGGCCTGCGTCTCGCCAGGGCTCGCCCCCGTACGTGAAGGAAGCACCGAAAACTCGATGATCCTTTATTCGAGGAGCGGTTCCACGGTAGCCCCGACGCCCGAAAAGTACGTCATTGCTCTTTCTGGTGGTGTCATCACCGAAACCGTCTCAGCGGGAAGTGGTAGCGAACCATCTAAATGGACCTTCGGCTCGCCCTCGACCCCCATGCAACTGCTCGACGGCGTCGGCACTGCTCAAGTTGGCGAACCGCCGGCGAGCGTTCCGTTCTTCAGATACTTTGCGTATGAAGGCGGCCAGGTCGCAGCTACCCCGCTGCCGACTCCGCTCAGCGAAGAAGACGCGGCAAAGACGGTTCAGGTCAACATCGCCTTCACGGCTGCGCCTCGAGCCGGCGGACCCGCCATGGTCACCATGACCGACTCGGCGACCCTGCGGATCGAACCGGCCAGCGAGGACAGCGCGGAAGTGAACCTGCCATGCGTCTAAGGCGCGCGCGATTTGGGGAGGAGGGTGGATACACGATGATCGCAGTGATCGGCGCGATCACGCTGGTCTCGATGCTCGCGGCCGCGACCTTGGCCGCGACCAAAGGCGACATCAACCAGGTCCAGCGCGACATCGACCATCGACGCGCTCATGCCGCGGCGCAGGCCGGGATAGCCGACTACTCCTTCCACCTCAACAACGACAACAGCTACTGGTCCCGTTGCACCAACGTACCGAGTCCCAACGCGGTCAATCTGCAGGGCTCGACCGCGAACTCACGCTCGGTGCCAGGGCCGTCCGGTGAGAAATATGCGATCGAACTGCTCCCCGCAACCGGTAAGGCGAACTGCGACTCGACCAAACCGGTTGAAACGATGCTCGAGTCGAGCGGGACCAACACGGGCTCCTTCCGCGTTCGCTCGACCGGCTTCGCCGGCAACGCCAAGGCGTCGATCGTCGCCACCTACAAGCGGGCAAGCCTGCTCGACTACATCTACTTCACCCAGTACGAGACCTCGGACCCGGTTACCTACGGGGACGAAGAAACGATCGAAGCCGCCTATGACCAGTGCACCAAATTCCGCCGCGAAGGGCGCGAGAAAGTGAATCTCCCCAACGGAAGCCCCTGCGATCGGATCGTCTTCGTCAGCGGCGACCAAATAAAGGGGCCGCTGCATACCAACGACGATCTGGCGATATGCGGCACGCCGAAATTCGGTCGCACTGGCGCCGATGTGATCGAGGTGGGCGCTCCTCCCAAAGGCTGGATCAACGGTGAATGCTCATCGCCAAGCGGCGCCAACCCGACTTTCATTGGTCCGCTGGTCACCACCGCGCCGGTGCTGAAACCACCGTCGACCAACTCGCGATTGAAAGACATCCCCGAAAGCTACATCTATTCATGTCAGACGAACATCGTTCTGGAAGGCACGAAAATGAAAGTCACGAGGAATTCCGGTTCAAACACCACCACCACGAACACCGTGGCCTTTCCGAGCAGCGGCGTGGTCTATGTCCAGAACGGGTCATGTCCAGGCAGCTCTTGGCCCTCCTGCTCGTCGGCGTACTCGCCCTTCACGGCGACCTATCCGGCCGGTTCGGACTGCGGAACTGTCAAAGTTAGCGGCACTTATTCGGGCGAACTGACGATTGCAGCTGAGAACAACATCATCATCACCGGCAACATCGAAAAAACCGGACAGGGGCTGCTGGGCCTGATTGCAAACAACTTCGTACGGGTTTGGCATCCCTATCCGGCGCAGACCGGGCGCAATTCCGGCGTAAAAGGCGACCAATGCGTGTCGAGCGAAGGCAGCGCCTCGCTGGGCAACCTCCGGATCGAAGCCGCGATCCTCGCGATCGACCACTCGTTCATCGTCGACCACTACGACTGCGGCGAAGAACTCGGCACGCTGACCATAAAGGGTGCGATCGCGCAGAAATTCCGCGGCGCTGTCGGTACCACCGGCGGTACCGGCTACATCAAGAGCTACGAATACGACGACCGTCTTCGCTACATGGAGCCGCCGAACTTCCTCGATCCGGTCGAGCCCGCCTGGCACATCCAGCGCGAGACCCTCGACTATCCGTAACAGCGCTCAAGTGGCTTCGTTCTGACGCCGATCTCAAACCGTGCAGATGGCGGCGATAGCTACTTTCGGGTTCCTTGGCGGTGCCGTGACCGGCAGCTTCCTCAGCGTGGTCGCCCACCGGGTGCCGCGTGGCGAATCAATCGTCGGCCCGCGCTCGCGCTGTGCGAGCTGTGGTGCCCAGATTGCCGCCTACGACAACATCCCGATTTTTTCGTGGCTCTTGCTGCATGGTCGCTGCCGGCATTGCGGCGAGCGAATTTCGGCGCGCTACCCGTTGATCGAGATCGCCACCGGCCTGCTCTTCGCCCTGACCGTGCTGGTCCTCCATGGCGAACCGGCGCAGCTCGTGCTGGGGCTGGCCTTCGTCGCGACGCTGGCGGCGATCACGCTGACCGATCTCGAGCTGCGCCTGATCCCGAACAAGATCCTGCTCGTCTCGGCGATTGCCGGGGTCGCGTTGGCGGCTGGTCTCGAACCTTCGAGCCTGCCCGAACGGGCGATTGCCGCCGCGGCGGCGGGGGGGCTGCTGTTCGCGATCGCGTTTGCCTACCCCCGCGGTATGGGAATGGGCGACGTAAAGCTCGCCGCGGTCATGGGCCTTTATCTGGGGCGCTCGGTCGCCCCGGCGCTCCTGATCGGCTTTGCCGCCGGCTCGCTCTTCGGTCTGGCGATGATTGCGCGGCATGGCGCGGCGGCGCGAAAGCAGGCGGTTCCCTTCGGGCCGTTCCTTGCTCTCGGCGGCGTGATCGGGCTTCTTGTCGGCGAACAGATCGTCGATTGGTATCTCGGCACCTTCTGAGATTCGCACTGCCTCCGAGGTCGCCCAGGTTTTCCTATAACTGAGTAGTTGCAGGGCGAAAGGTTTGCGGCTTTTCTGTCGATTGGGGTGGAGCGTGCCTTCCTTCACCCTGACCAAGCCCAAGTTCTCCCTGACCAAGCCCAAGGCCGGCCTAGTCGTCGGCCTCGATATCGAGGCCGGCAGCATTGCCGCAACCGAGGTCGCGGTCAACGGCTCGGCGCAGGTCACCGCCTCTGCGATTGGATCGCTGAACCCTGGCGCCTTTCATGAGGGTGAGGTGCTCGATCCGGGCAGTCTCGCCTCGGCACTGAAGTCATTCTTCGCCGAGCACAAGCTTTCCAAGCGTGTGCGGCTTGGGATCGGCAACCAGCGCCTCGTCGTCAGGACGATGCGCCTGCCGGCTATCGAGAACCCCAAGGAGATGGAGGCGGCGGTCCGTTTCCAGGCCCAGGAGCAGATGCCGATGCCGCTCGATCAGGCGGTGCTCGAGTACCAAGTGGTCGGTGGGGTTTCGGCTGAGGAGGGCTCCTCGCCCCAAGTCGACGTCGTCGTCGTCGCGGCGCGATGCGAGATGGTCGCCTCCTTCGTCGAGCCGATCCGCCGTGCCGGCCTCGATCCGGTTGGGGTGGACCTCTCCGCTTTCGCGATGATTCGCGCTCTCGCCGGCACCGGCGCAGAGCCGAACGCCACCTCCGAGGCCGCGGAGGACCCAGGTGGGGCCGTTCTCTACTGCAGCCTCGGCGATGTCACCAACCTCGCCGTCGCGCGCGGGAGGGCCTGTCTCTTCACCCGTGTTTCCCACGTCGGTTTGGAGGCAATCTCGGCTCGGCTCGCCGCCGCTCGAGGTCTCAGCCCGGAGCACACCGCCCAGTGGCTCTCCCACGTCGGGCTGGAGATGCCCCTGGAGGGTCTCGAGGGCGACGCTGAGACCATCGTCGCAGCACGCCGCGCTCTTGAGGAGGGAGTCAGCTCCCTTGTCGACGAGCTGCGCCTCTCGCTCGACTACTACGGCGCCCAGGAGGCGGTGGTGCCGGTTGAGCGGATCGTGCTTTGCGGCCCCGGCAGCGCCATCGCCGGCCTGGCGATGCGGATGGAAGCCGGCCTCGGCATGCCGATCTCCGCCGCCCGTCCAGCGGCGTTGGGCGGCTTCGACGAGTCCTCGGCGGCACGGCTCACCGTTCCCTTCGGCCTCGCCCTGGAGGACTGAGCTGTGCGCCCCGTCAATCTGATCCCACCTGAGGATCGCCGCGGCGAGCAGGCACCCTTGCGCACCGGGCCGCTTCCCTACGTCCTGCTCGGCGCGCTGGTCGCCATCTTGATCGGGATCACGGCGCTGGTTCTGGTCGACAACCAGATTGCCGAAAGCAAGAGCGAAGTCACGACGCTGGAAAGCGAAGACGCCACCGCTGCCGCCAAGGCGCAGCAGCTTGCCTCCTACACCCAGTTCCGCGACATGAGCGAACAGCGTGTGGCGACCGTGCAGAGCCTTGCCGACAGCCGTTTCGACTGGGAACGGGTGATGCGCGAACTCGCGCTGGTCCTGCCAAGCAATGTCTGGCTAACTGGCCTTACCGCGACTGCTTCACCTGCAGTTATGGTGGACGGAGGTGCTGGCAGTGGAGCCTCGTCAGGAGCGGCCCTGCGCGCCCAGGTGTCTGGACCGGCCCTGGAACTGAACGGCTGCGCATCTGGACAGGAGGCTGTGGCCGGCTTCGTTACCGCGCTCAAGGACATTGATGGGGTGACCCGAGTTGGAGTTCAGTCCTCGGAACTCGGCGAAGAAGAAGCCGTGAGTTCGACTGAAATCGGCGCGGCCACCGGCTCGAGCGGCGACGAATGCCGCACCCGCGATTTCATCGCCAAATTTACGCTCGTCGTCGCCTTCGACGCCGCACCGGTGCCGGCGGAAGAATCGTCGGAATCAGCCGTAGCGGCACCGGTCGAATCGGCCGAATCTGCCTCGTCGGAATCCTCCGAAAGCACGGAAGCCGGCTGAGATGAAAAAGCTCAGCTCGTCCAACGTGACCGTGGCAGCGGTGCTCGCCATCGTCGTGGTCGGCTTCGTCTTCTACTCGATGGCGTTGAGCCCGAAGCGCGAAGAATCGAGCAAACTCGATACCCAGGTCGAACAGGTGAAGGGCTCCCTCGCCCAGCACCAAGCCGAAATTGCCACCGCAGAAGAAGCACGCGCCGACTTCCCGGCCGAATACCAGCGGCTTGTGGTGCTCGGCAAGGCCGTGCCGGGCGATGACGACACGGCCTCGCTGCTGGTCCAGATTAATCACATCGCCGACCACGCGCGAGTCCGCTTCAGCAACCTCGCGCTCTCGTCGGCTGGGTCAGAAGAAACCCCTGAAGCACCGGCTTCTTCTTCGGAAGCCTCGGGCACCCCAATCTCCCCGACCGAGGTCGCCGCATCGACGATGCCGCTGGGGGCGACGATCGGTACCGCCGGGCTCGGCGTCATGCCCTACACGCTCACCTTTGACGGCAACTTCTTCCAGGTTGCTGACTTCATCAAGGGCCTCGACTCGCTGGTCAAGACGCAGAACGAAAAGGTGGCCGTCGACGGGCGCCTGCTCACGGTCAACGGCTTCTCGCTGCAGGCGGCGCCGAATGCAAGCTTCCCGGTGCTCGAGGCGACCTTCTCGGTCACCACCTACCTGACCCCGCCAGGCCAGGGCCTCACCGGCGGCGTCCTGCCGGAAAGCCCGGGCACGACCGAAGCAACCCCGGCCTCGACTACGATCGGAGTAGCGCGATGAAAAAGCCGAAGGGGCCGGAACTGAAGATGCCCGAGGTGAAAGCCCCGGACTTCCTCGCGGACCTCTACTACGATCTGCGCGACCGACGCCTGCTGCCGCTGGTTGCCTTGGTGGTGGTCGCGATCGCTGCCGTACCCTTCCTGCTCGGCGGTGAAGTCGAACAGCCGACGCTGCCGCCGCCGGGCGCGGTGGCCCTGGGCTCGTCCGGCGAAAAGACCTCCAGGCTGACCGTCGTCGAGGCCACGCCAGGCCTGCGCGACTACCGCAAGCGCCTGCGTGGTCGCTCGCCGACCGATCCCTTCTTGCAGCGCTACACCGAACCGGCGGG
>DATCPU010000453.1:0-9993 GCA_036569925.1 Candidatus Dormiibacterota bacterium | reverse complement strand
GAATCGAGAAGAAGCGGTTCTGGTCGGGAGTCGAGAAACTGGCCAGCACCACCCGGCCACCATCCTTGAGGACGCGGTGCGTCTCGCGCAACGCGCCATCGCGATCAGGAAAGTAGATCAATCCCAGCCGCGAAAGCACCGCATCGAAGGATGCGTTGGGCACGTCGGGATTCTCGCCATCCATGACACGAGTCTCGAAGTTTGTGAGGTCGCGATCACGCGCGTTCTGCTTGGCGAACTCAAGGATGTTCGATGAGATATCGGTGGCAAGAACATGGCCCGACGGTCCGACCCGTTCAGCCGCGGAAAGCGAGGGTTCGCCGGCGCCGGCGGCGAGGTCGAGCACGCGGTCGCCGGGCTTCAGCATCGCCTCGTCGAGCATGGCTTTGGTGATCGGGCCCAGCCACGCTTGCAAGGTCGGGGTCCAGCGGTGCCATGCCGCGGCTGCGTTTTGCCATTGCTGACGCGTGGTCTCTTTGAAAGCGTCAGGGTCGAAGCTCGGTTGCACGATGGTCGCAGAGTACGCCGGCAGAGTGACCCGTTTGTGCCCGAATGGCCATTGCAGGCGGCAGCGAATACCGCCAAAAGTGCCCGAATGGCCGTGTCAAGCGTGGTGGGCGACCCGGGACTCGAACCCGGATGAGTTACCTCACACGCCCCTCAAACGTGCGCGTCTACCAGTTCCGCCAGCCGCCCTTGCTGCGCCGGAGAATTCTACCGGTGCCGGCCCCTGAAGTTCACTGCACCGGCGACAGCGAATTACTGCCGGCGATTCCCCATCTTGGAGATATCCTGACGCCGCCATGTTCGGATTGCTTGGGCTGCTGCGCTTCAAGTGGACCTACCTCTTCTTAGGGGTGGTAGTCCTCGGAATAGGCCTGATCGACTACCTCGGAGCACACCCCAGCCAGCCGGTTGAAATCGATGGCGCCGAAGCCTACTACGTGGAGGTCACCAACAACAACTCCTACACGCGTAACGAGCTGAAGCTCGCCAACGACTCCAACACGTACGAGCTCGACAAGAACACCTTCCATCCGACCTTACCCGACTCGGTTTACAAAGGCGGCAAGATCCAGATCTGGGTCGACCACGGTTCGACCACGATCATCGCCATCACGCTCTATGACGGGAATGACGAGAACCCGACCAAGTACACGACGACCCACTACGACAACCCTCAATCAGAGCTGTCGGACTCGCAGGGCTCGGCCATCGTCGCTGCGGTGGTCGGAATCGCACTCATCGCGGTTTTCGGAATCTGGTTCGTGGTTGGGCGACGTGGCCGGACCCTGCAGCCGGCCGGGGCCGCGATCGGTGGTGCCGCCATGCCATTTACCGGGGGCGGCATTGGACTCTCACCCGATGGCAAGTGGTACTGGGATGGAAGCCAGTGGCGCAACGTTTCGCCTGATGGTCGTTATCGGTGGGACGGCGCCCAGTGGCGTGAGCTAGGCGGGGTTGGCCCGGCTGTAGGAGCGCCGCCGCCGCCTCGATCCTAAGGTGCGGTTGTATGGCCCACCTGGCAAAAGTGCCCGCTGAGGGATTCGAACCCCCGACCCTCTGTTCCGAAGACAGATGCTCTGGTCCCCTGAGCTAAGCGGGCGTGGCAGCGCTCCCCAGTTTGTTTCGCACCGGCTCAGTAAGAACTGGAAGGCAGCTCAGACTACCGCGACGTACCCTCGTGATTCAGGCCCCAGGCCGCGTACCGCATCAAACCCATCGCTCGATACCGCCGGCGCCCGGCGCGTGTCTCCCCATTTTCGATGGCCTTTCGCAACGCCTCCGGCGTGGTGCCTGGAAACTCGGTGAAGGCGCGGCCGACCGCATCCACTATGTGGGCGTCGGAGCAGCCCAGCTCAGCCGCTCCCAGGCCGAGGTTCAAACGATGGGCGAGTTGGTTGAACACGTAGAAGCCCGGAGTTGCGTTCTCAACCTCCACGCCGTCGAAGTCAAGCTCCGCCGCCAGCCAGCCCACACCGTCGACGCGGCCACTTCTCACTTGCCGCTCGGTGCGCCAGAACGGATGGGCCGCAATTGCAAGGCCACCCTGGTCATGGATCGCATGGACTGTCGCAGCCGCCGACATGCCCGGTTTCACTCGCCGCTCGAGAAACAGACCGATGATGTGGCCGTCGCGGCTCGAAACCTCTTCGCCCACGATCACGTGAATTCGTTTGCGCTTGGCAGCATGATCGGCGGCACGCAGCGCGCCCTCGATCGTGTCGTGGTCAGTAACTGCGATCACGTTCAGCCCCGCGCGCCGGGCGGCGTGGTCGACCAGTTGCGAAGGCGACGGCCACCCGTCGCTCGCGGTCGTGTGCATGTGGAGGTCGGCCCGACCCCAAGAAGTCATGGGATGTGCATCCTACGCCCGACGGCCTTACCATCGACTTTTCCGGCGTTCCTTTTTACCTACAAAGCAAAGATGGGAGGTGCCTGCGGTGGAAGGCTTGATGCAGGATTACGAGCTCTCTCTACAGCACGTGCTCTGGCGGCTGGAGCACCTCCAACAGCACAAAGAGATAGTCACCAAGCAGGAGCAGGGGGTTCACCGAACCACCAACGGCGAGATGATCCCGCGAATCAACCGCCTCGCAGGCGCCCTGAAGAGATTGGGCGTCAAGCCGGGTGACCGTGTGGCGACCCTGGCCTGGAACAACTACCGACACCTCGAGCTCTATTACGCGGTGCCGTGCATGGGCGCCGTGCTGCATACGCTGAACCTGCGGCTATTTCCTCAGCATCTCGAATTCGTCATCAACGACGCCGAAGACAAAGTGATATTCGTCGACCAGACGCTGCTCCCATTGTTGAAGCCGTTGATCGGCAAGACCCCGAGCGTCAAGCATTTTGTCGTCATGGGCAATGGCACGCCTCTGCCAGACCACGGTCTCGGCGACACGCTCGATTACGAGACCATCCTGGATGCCGAGAGCGAGGCGTATCCGTGGCCCAAGCTCTCGGAGCGCATGGCCTGCGCCATGTGCTACACGTCCGGAACGACCGGCAACCCGAAGGGCGTCGTCTACTCACATCGCTCGCAGTTCATCCACACCATGGGAGCGCTGCAGGCGGACAGCTTCGGCCTCACCGACAAAGAAGTTGTCTTTCCATTGGTGCCGATGTTCCACGCGAACAGCTGGAGCCTTCCTTATGCCTGCGGAATGGCGGGCTGCAAGGTTATTTTTCCCGATCGTTTTATGGGCGATGCCAAATCGGTGATCGAGCTGGCCGACCAGGAAGGGGCAACGATCCTTGCCGGCGTGCCCACGATCTGGATCAATGTGGCCGCCCTCATGAAGCAGACAGGCCAGCGCCTGCCCAAAGTGCACACCGTGATCTGCGGAGGCTCCGCGATACCGAGATCCCTGATGGAGTCGATGGATGCCCTGGGCCTGCGCATGTTGCACGCGTGGGGCATGACGGAGACTTCTCCCATCGGGAGCATCGGCAGGCTGCGCGACGGCACGAGACCCGAGGACGAGCTGGACAAAAGGCTCACCCAGGGCGTGGTCGTCCCAGGGGTGGAGATCCGCATCGTGGATCCGGCGACCGATGAGGTTCTGCCATGGGACGGTGTGGCGTTCGGCGAAATCCAGGTGCGTGGCCCATGGATCGCACGGGGCTACTACAACGGATTCGACCCGGGCAAGCTGACCGAGGATGGTTGGTTCCGCACCGGCGATGTGGCGAAGATCACGCCTGAGGGCTACATCCAGATCGTCGACCGCACCAAGGATGTAATCAAGTCGGGCGGCGAATGGATCTCTTCAGTTGAGCTGGAGAACTTGATCATGGCCCACCCCAAAATCCTCGAGGCGGCCGTCATCGGCCTCGCGCATTCGAAGTGGGACGAGCGTCCGGTTGCTTATGCGGTGGCGCGGCCCGAATACAAGGGCCAGGTCACGCAGGAAGAAGTCATTGCGTTTCTTCAGGACAAGGTCGCGAAGTGGTGGTTGCCAGACGAGGTGAGATTCATCGACGAGGTGCCCAAGACTTCGGTCGGAAAATTCGACAAGAAAGTGCTGCGCGCGAGCGCTGTTCCCATCAAGGAAAGTGCTGCGCCGGCGGGGAGAAAGTGATGGCGCACCACACGCAGCGATCAATAAGGCCCATCCTTAACGCCGCTTTGCGCGCGTGAAGGAGCACTCGATTCCGCGGGATACCTTCCACTACAAGTGGGATAACTCTCTTTCTCCAGCGGTCGAGATCTCGGCCGGCGACGTGGTGCACTTCGATACCGAGGAAGTGACCTCCGGTCAGCTCAAGCAGGGAGACCCGGCGTCGAAGCTCGCGAACCTCGACTTCGACAAGCTGTACCCGCTCGGCGGCCCCGTCTTCGTCCAGGGCGCTGAGCCAGGAGATGTTCTCGAGGTCGAGATCCTCACCTTGAAACCAGGGTCGTGGGGCTGGACCGCCCTGCTGCCCGGCCTGGGGCTGCTGGCCGCGGATTTCCCGGACCCTTACGTGCGCTACTTCGAGCTCGGCAATCGAACTTCAGCCGAGCTGCGCAAGGACATCCACATCCCGATCGCGCCGTTCTGCGGAACGATGGGCGTCGCGACCGATGAGCCGGGGCCCCACGCGGTGCTGCCTCCGACCAAAGGTGCCGGCAACATCGACACGAGGCATCTCACAGCCGGCACCAAGCTGTACTTGCCGATATTCGTCAAGGGCGGCATGTTCTCAGCCGGAGATTGCCACGGAGCGCAGGGAGACGGCGAGGTCTGCGTTACCGGGATCGAATGCCCGATGACATTCTCGCTCCGGTTCAACGTCGTCAAGGGCGGGTCCTTGCGGCCCTGGAGCTACCACTTCTTGACGCCCGCGACGCCACTCCAGGCGCGCAGCGATGCGGCAGGTTATCACGCCGTGTGCGCCTTAGGCCCGGACCTGATGGAAAACGCGCAGAACGCGGTTCGCGACACGATCGCATGGCTGGGAGCGGATCACGGGCTCAGCCGCGAGGACGCTTACATCCTGTGCAGCCTAGCGGGCGACCTCCGAATCAGCCAGATCGTGGACCAGCCGAACTTCGGGGTTTCCTTCTATATGCCCCTGAGCGTCTTCAAGTAAATACACACCGGTTTCGGGGCCCTGGTTGGAGCTTGCGCGGAAGCAGTCGCGGCATCGTGCGGCATACTGACTTCTCACTAGGCCAAGCGTGAGTACCACACAACTCGGCAAGTATCCAATTGAGGCTGAGCTCGGGCGCGGAGCCATGGGCGTGGTGTACCGGTCGACGCACCCACGCCTTGAGATTCCGGTTGCGATCAAGGTGCTCGCCGAGCAGTACTCGAGCGACGCAAGCTTTAGGCAGCGATTCCACCGGGAGGCGGCCACCGTCGCCGCCCTCAACCACCCCGGGATCGTCCGGGTCTACGACTTCGACGAGGACGGCCCTGTCCTTTTCATTGTCATGGAGTGGGTCGAGGGCCGATCGATGCGCTCATGGCTAGATGAGTACGGGCGTTTCAGCGTGGACGTGTCGGTGGACCTGGTGCAGCAGCTGCTGTCAGCGGTCGGCGTCGCGCACGACTACGGCATCGTGCACCGCGACTTGAAGCCCGACAACATCCTCATCTCCAACCGCGGCAAGACAAAGATCCTCGACTTCGGCATCTCCAAGCTCATCGATGACAAGCACCGCCTCACGGCGACGGGCAGCATGGTCGGCACTCCGGCTTACATGGCACCCGAGCAGGTCAAGGGCGAGCAGGTCGACGCCAGCTCCGACATCTATTCACTGGGCATGATCCTGTACGAGCTTCTGCACGGCGAGCCGCCATTCACCGGGCAGCTCCCCGCGGTGCTGCACTCGCAGGTGTTCGATAGGCCGCGTGCATCGACGGCGATTCCATCACCGATCATGGAGATCATCTGGAAGGCGACAGCGAAGGATCGCAGCCAGCGGTTCCAAACATGCGAAGAATTTTCGGGCGCGTTCCATTACATGCCGAAGCCGGCCGCGGCTCAGCCGCCCGCCGAGGCGATATCCGACCAGCTCCCGGTGACCGTGCATGAGGTCGACATGCCAAAGTCGCAGCCTCCGCTGCGCGCCGACAGCTCCAAGCCCCCCGGCGTTTGTACATTCAGCGACTGCGGCGAGCGCCGCGGCTGGGCATGCGCGTACAAGGACCTGACTGGCCGAGAGTGCAAGAGCTGGTGGTGCCGCAAGCACATTCAGTTCATCGAGCGGACACCGTTCTGCCCTCGCCACGCGAGCGTCATCCGCGCTCTCGCGCCGACCGCCAACACGATCTTCGAAATCAAGAACCGGCCCGCTGTCGACGACCGCGCGCTGCCGCTTGCGGCGCTGGTTGCGGAGGACGTCGACAAGGACGTCACCGAGCTCGTGAGGCGCCGCTATCAAAACCGAAAGGACGTCACGCTCGCGCGCGACCGCACCGTGCGGCAGACATGGTCGGGCCGCAACGAGGTGGCCTGGGAGCGCAGCTGGTCCGCGCTCAAGAGCCAGGGCTACCTCGTGCGCATCGCCGTCCGCGTGACGACCGCTGAGCCAGACATCGTTCAGCTGCTCATCGGCAATACAGTTGTGTTCAAGGAGCTGCCGGATTGGATCAGTCGCCGGCGCGAGGGCGAGCAGCCCGACCACGCGGATCGGGCCCGCTTCGGCAAGAAGCTGTTCGCGGCAATCCTCGAGCACGTCGACCAGCCGCAGCCGATCCCCGCGTCCGCGATTCCGGCCAACGGGCAGGACATCGAGCCACCGCCGCCGCCAGAGATCAATCGCACGCTGATCGAGGGCATGGTCCTGCGGCTCGCATCGACCGCCACGCGTTTCACCGGCTTCGAGGTCGCTGAGCAGCTGGCCCTTCCATTCGCCGCGGTCGAGCCGATCCTCAAGTCGCTGACGGGCGCGAACTTCCTCGACGCTCTTGGGTTGGCGCCCGAGCAAGGCCCGTGGCTGGGCCGCCCGCTGCCCGAGCGCATGGCCTATGCGCTCACCAAGCAGGGGCGTGTCCGCAGCGATGAGATCGCCGCCAGCAGCACGCGTTACTCGGGACCTGCGCCCGTGTCAATGCACGAGTACAAGCTGGTGCTTGCCGAGGCCGCCAAGCCCGGCACGCTCGACCTGACCAAGGTCACCATGGCCCTGCACGGGATCGAGCTCGGTCCCGGAGTGGTCGAGGCCGTGCGCGCGGCGGTCAACTCGAGGTCTTCGATTTTCATCTACGGCGCTCCGGGAAACGGCAAGACGACGCTCGCACGACGCATCCCGGCTTTGCTGGGCGGACCGATCGTGATCCCCGTTGCGCTCGACATCGGGGGCGGCGAGGTGATGACGATCTTCGACGGGTCCATTCATCATCTGGAGCAGCATCAGCCTGCCGACAAACGGTGGCGGCGGGTCGCTCGGCCGCTGGTGCAGGTGGGCGGAGAGTTCCAGCTCGACATGTTTGATCCCACCTTTGAAGAGGGGAGCCGCACGTACGGTGCGCCTCTGCAGCTGAAGGCCAACGGCGGCGTGCTGCTCATCGACGACCTTGGTCGCCAGCGGGTGTCGCCCAAACAGATCCTCGACCGGCTGCTCGTGCCGCTGGAGCAGGAGATCGACTACATGAACTTGAGCTCCAGCGGGCGCAAGGTGGAGGTCCCGTTCTGGGCCCAGCTCGCACTGTCCACTAACCTCAAGCCCGCCGAGCTGCTCGACGAGGCTTACCTTCGCCGCCTCTCTTACAAGGTGCTGATGCCCGACCCCACGTGGGAGATGTGGTGCCGGATCTTCGAGCGGGAAAGGGACCGGCTGACCATTCCTCCCGATCCGACCGCGCTCGAGCTGATCCGCAGCCTGTACAGCGGCCGGCCGCTAAGGGGCAACCACCCACGGGACCTGCTGGAGCGGCTGGTGGACGTGTCGGCGGCGCGGGGCGTTCGCCCGCAGCTCACTCTGGAGCTGGTCGAGGCGGCCTGGCACACGCTGTTCATCACGAGCTAGCCCCGGGGGCGGCGGCCGGGGCCGCGCCGCGATACAGCCAAAAGGGCACGAATGGCCCCAGCAAGCCCGTGCGACCGCGCCATTTGTGCCCGAATGGCACGTTTTCGGGCCGTAAGACGGGCCGTCGGTATACTTTGGCGTCGCCCCGAAAGCGGCGGTGGCGGAATGGCAGACGCGCTAGTTTCAGGAGCTAGTGTCCGCAAGGACGTGGAGGTTCAACTCCTCTCCGCCGCACCAACGATGCGACCTCCGATCTCAAGCTGAGATCGCAAGCACGGCGTTGGAATCGCGACGGGACGCCACTGGAACGGAGCCTGAAAGCGGTGGGAAACTACCGAGTAAATAGGCTTTAGTCCTTCCCTCCAGGCCACTAGCCACGGAGGATGCGCACATGCAAGTCATCGACGGTGCACTAGCCAAGAGACATGGACCTTCCGCGCCCACGCCGCTGATGGAGGCGTATGCGCACTTTCGTCTCGACCGCCAGGCGATGCCCTGCTCGAAGTCGACGATGCTGACCTACGAGTACACACTGGGCGCTTTCTTGCGCTGGGTCGCGCGCGAGCATCCGGAGCTGCGTCGATTCGAGGACCTGGACGTGGTTGTGGTCCGTCAGTACCGCGCGGAGATGGCCGAGAGGCCAGGGCTGCATGGGAAGACGCTGACGCCGGAGACGCTGAGCGGCGCGGATCGTTCGATGCGCACGTTCTTCCGGTGGGCTGTCGCCGAAGGCTATCCGGTCGCGCCTCGAATCCTGCAGATTCCGAAGGTCCGTGTCCCGTGGAAGGAGCCGACCCTCTTCCACATCAGCCAGCTGCGCTCGATCCTCGCCGCCTGCCACCCGCAGCGGCCTCAGGAGGCGCTGGCGGTGCGGATCCTGGTCGGCGCCGGCGTGCGGCGAGCGGAGCTGAGCGGGATCGCCATCCAGGGACCGGACGGCTTGCCGGACCTGATGCTCGACTCATTCGATCGCGGAGTCGTCGAGCTGCGCATCCGCGGAGACGCGGGCGCGAAGGGCCGGCGAGCTCGTCGAGTGCCGATCGTCATGAAGCTGGGGGCAGAGATCAAGCGCTACGTCGCGCGCTTCCGACCGGAGGTCGACTACCTCGAGCTGCTCATCAACGAGAACGGAAGGCCATATCGCAATCACGGCGTCGACGCGATGATGGACAGGCTGCAGGAGACGGTGGGCTTCCGCATCCACGCCCACGGTTTCCGGCATACGTTCGCGACCGTGGCGACGCAGCTGGGCTGGAATTTCGAACGCCTCCGCTCAGCGATGGGCCACGAGGACTACATGACCCTGCACCGCTATGTGCGCCTAGCGATGGACCGAGATCTGGGCCGCCTGGAGGACTGGACTGAATTCATCGCAGTTCCACCGCATGTTGGATTGTCTCCGTCGACATTCATTCGCCGCTAGTTGATGTGGCGACGCGAGCCGAGCGTGACGTCTACCGCGTAAATCGGCTAGCGACGCCCGCGAATTCAAGAATCAAGGCGTCACCGTCGAAGCGAAATGCGGTGCGTTCCTCCTTTGGTGAGCTCGGTTGGTCGGTCACCAGCACCTCTCCGTCTACGCGGTAGGTCATCCGCATGGACTGAGTCTTGTCACCGGCCACCACTGCGTACGCCATCTGACCGCCCTCGCGAAATTCGATTGCGACAGGTTCGCCGTTCACTCGCCCGTACCACTTGCCAAGCAGAGTTGGAGGTTCAGACTTGCGTCGCCAGAACATCTACCCAATCGTACATTCGGTCAAAGTTGTGCGCCGAAGGTGCCGGCAGCACGCGCGCTAGAGCTCTGGCGACGGTGGCGACGGGCGGAGAGCCCGGCATTACGCACCGGGAGGCGTTGGGACAATGACCGCTTGTGGCGCGTGCGCGCACTCCGTGCGCGGACGCACGGCGCTCCAAGGGCAACTTGGAACCGCAGCTGGTTCCGGGCGGCTGGCCGGGCCTGTGCCGCATCGTGGCCAGCGGGCGCGGGAAGTCGGTCGACGCCTCCGGCAAGGCGGTCCGCGTCCCCT
>DATCPU010000452.1:0-2774 GCA_036569925.1 Candidatus Dormiibacterota bacterium | reverse complement strand
GTGCTGGTCAGCGGTGGGCTCGGGGTCGCGCCCATGCCGCTGGCCGCGAAGGAGGCGAACGCACTCGGCATGCACGTGATCTGGGTCCACGGCGCCCGCGACAGCGAGGAGCTTTGCTCGGAGTCGGCGGGCGACGAGGTGATCTGGGCCACCGACGATGGATCGCGCGGCGTTGCCGGCACCGCGGTGGCCGCCGCGCCCGACGGAGACGTCGTGCTGGCTTGCGGGCCGAATCGCATGCTGGCGGCAGTCGCCGCCCGGTGGCCGCACGCACAGGTGGCAGTGGAGACTTATATGGGGTGTGGGACAGGCGTGTGCCTTGGCTGCGCGGTGCCTCTGAGGGGCGGCGGCTATGACCGCGCCTGCAAAGAAGGTCCTGTTTATCGAGCTGCTGACATCGACTGGGCGGCCCTCCCATCGCACCTGCCCTACGCCATCACCGCATGACCGTCGATATGAGCGTTGCGGTCGCCGGGCTGAAGCTGCGCAGCCCGGTCATGGCCGCCTCGGGCGCCTTCGGCTACGGCACCGAGGTGCCGCTGCTGGATCGGCGCGCGCTTGGCGGCATGGTCTCTAAGGGCATTTTTCTGCGGCCGCGGACGGGCACCCCGCCGCCGCGAATCGTCGAGACGCCGTCTGGAATGCTGAATGCAATCGGGCTGCAGGGGCCCGGTGTCGAAGCGCTCATCCACGACTACGCACCGCAGTGGGCGTCGTGGGATTTCCCGGTGCTGGTCAACATCAACGGCGAGTCGGTGTCCGAGTACGGCGAGCTGGCCGCGCGGCTCGAGGGCGTGCCCGGAGTTGCGGGTTTTGAGATCAACATCTCCTGCCCCAACGTGGAGCAGGGCGGCCTGTATTTCGGCAACGACCCTCGGGCGGCGGCTGCGGTAACCGAGGCCGTACGGAAGCGAACGGAGTTGCCCGTGTGGGTGAAGCTGACGCCGATGGTCACAGACATCGGCGTGATCGCGCGAGCCGTGGAAGGCGCAGGCGCCGACGCCCTTTGCGCCGTCAACACATTCGTCGGGATGTCGATCGACCTCAACGCCTACAAGCCGAGGCTGAGCTTTCGCACCGGCGGCCTTTCGGGCCCGGCGATCCGCCCGCTCGCAGTGCATCTAGCGCACCAGGCGGCCCGGGCGGTGAGGATCCCTGTGATCGGGATCGGCGGCGTGAGCAGCGCCGAGGACGCGCTCGAGTTCCTGGTCGCGGGTTGCTCCGCGGTGCAGGTCGGTACAGCGACGTTCGTCAACCCGCTGGCGATCGCCGAGATTCACGACGGGATCGCTGAGCACCTGGAGCAGCGTCACCTGGGCTCCCTCACCGAGCTCCCGCGCTACTTGCTGCGGGACTAGGTAGCTCCGGCGCGGAGCCCGCTGCGAGTCCGTCGAGGCGCTCGCACTAAAGTTGAATATCGCAAGATGACCAAGCTCCATGAGACGGTGGATATCGATGCCGCGGCCGCGCGCGTTTGGGCGGTGGTGCAGGAGGACGTTCCCAACGTCCCCAAGTGGTCCAAAGAGGTTGCCAAGGTCGAGCAGCTCGACCGCAAGCCGCCCGGCAAGGGCACTCAATACCGCTACCACCTCAACCTGCCTGGTGGGATAAAGGAGACGGTCGAGGTCGAGCAGACGACGTGGACAAAACCCAAGCGATGCGCGGGCAAGTTCATCCGCGGACCGCTGAAGGGAACCTGGTCTTACACGTACACGGAGACCAAGGCGGGCACTCACGTCGTCTACGACATGGATTACGAGCTCGGGGGCATGCTCCGGTTTGCCGGCGGCCTTCTCGCCGGCAAATATGCCGAGGGGGTCCGCGCCAACATGGCCGCTCTCAAGAGGTACATCGAATCGGGCAAGGGACCTAAGCCGAAGTAGCCTTGCTGGCCTACGTCTTCTCCCACCGTCCTGCGGGTGGCGCCGACGTCGCAGCTTATGAAGATTCGCTGAGGCGGTTTCACCTCGAGTTGGCGGGCGCTTTCCTGGACGGCTTCATCGCATCAAACACCTTTTCAGTCGGCGCCGGCTACAGCGATTGGTACCTGCTCGAAAACTCGTCGGCGATGGATGTGCTGAACGCTGCGGCTGTGAGCGGATCGCGGGCGCCTGCACATGACTCAGCGGCTCGCGTGGCGGTTGATGGCGTGGGCAAGCTCTTCAGTCTCGCGTCCGGTACCCCATGGTTTGAAGCGGGCTGCGAGGTCCGCATCGGCAAGCCCGCCGGTATGCCATACGCGGCTTTCTACGCCAGTCTGAAAACGTGGCTCGAAGAGCCGGGCGTCAGCCTGTGGCGCCGGATGATGGTGCTGGGCCCGCCGCCTGAGTTTTGCCTGCTTTCGCCAACAGAGGTGCAGCTGCCGGCCGAGATGCACCCGGAGGTCTTGCGGCGGAAACCGATCTAGCAATTAGCGCAGCCGCGTAGACCAGCCATTCGGGCACAAGTGGTCGAAAAACCGGCTACTGATGCCGCGTTTCGTGCCCTATTGGTCGTCTCGGCGGGCCGGTCGAAGACCTGCCTATGGGCGCTTGAAAGGCAGCAGCTCCAGCTGCTCGAAGCGGTCCTGGACGGCGATGCGCAGCTCGCTCGTCAGTGACTTCAATCGTTCCTGCGATGTCCGGTCGTCCAGGGTCAGCGAGCGCAGCTTGCGGAGCACCACTTGCATCGCGTAGAGGCCCGCGGCCTCGTTGCCTGTGATCTTGCCGCCCGCGGTGCGCAGCTCACGGGCCAGGGCGTCCTGCCCATGAGCGCGGAGCCAATTGCCGAGGCGG
>DATCPU010000451.1:0-16744 GCA_036569925.1 Candidatus Dormiibacterota bacterium | reverse complement strand
GCGAAAGGCGGGGGCCAATCCCTGGGTGCTGAACGCGGTCTCGATCGCCGGTCTCGACGGACGTGTGCGCGCAAGGGCGACCTTTGCCTCGATGTCAGAGCCGAGCATGGGTTGCATGGGGGCGGTGATTCCACCATCGGCGCAGGTTGCCGGCGGCAAGATTTATTACGCTGATCCGACCGGCACTGTGCGGAGTCTCGCGGTCGACGGCACCGTCGCGGTCGTCGCTACTTTTCCCATGGCCTCAAGCCAACAGATGCTGTCATTCGCGGTCAGCCCTGACGGAAGCCAGGTGTTAGGTACCCTCTTCACGATCCCCAAGAACGCCTTTCCCTGCAGCGGGTCCCCTGCCGCGGCGACATTCAGCTTCGATGCTTACTCGGCACTTGCAGGCCACGCCAGCAACCTTGTGTATCACCAGAGTTGGAACCGGATTCCAAGTGCCGTCCTCATGCTTACCGGCTGGGACGCTGTCGGGCCCATCGGGCAGTATCCGACGGTTTGGGGGACCCAGGGTGGAGGACCAGGATCGGAGCTCGGCGTATTTGTGCGCATCGACCCCACCAGTGTCAAAGTGCGGTCGAAGTTTTCTGACCCCAACTCGTGCTTGACCTGGAGCTCAGTGGCCAGCGGCGCGTCCGTTTGCCTTCCCTTCCCGACATTCCAGGGCGCTGGTACGGACACGCAGATTACTGACCAGCCAGTCATAGTTCGCCGAGCCAGTGGAGGCGAAATCTGGGCGGCGAGTGTCACGTCAGCGAACGGAGCATGGGGTCCGGTGCTGGCTCCGGATGGGCGGCATCTGATCATCTGCGGCGCGGACGGCGCAGACAGCAACCCTACGTGGGTGCTCGGTCAGGACAAAAGCAAGATCCTGGTGACCAACAGCTTCATCCCGGAAGGATGGCTCGATGCGAAAACGTTGATCGGCTCTTCGGCGACAGCTCCGGGCGCGCTCGCATGGGCTCTGTCCGCTGATCCGACGAACTTCAGAACCATCGCGGTCGCTGGCGACTTCCTAGGAACGATCCCGGCCTAGAGATCGAGCGATTGGGCGACCAGCTCTCGGTGATAAGTCGCGTCCCCCAGCGTCACCTCTGACGCTTTCGCCCGCTTGAAGTACAGGTGCATGTCGTGCTCCCAGGTGAAGCCGATGCCGCCATGCACCTGGATCCCATCGCCTGCGACCTTTCGATATGCATCGGAGACGTAGGCCTTGGCCATGGATGACGCGAGCGAACGATCCGGCGCGTCAGCCTCCACCGCCCAGGCCGCGTAGTAGGTCGCTGAGCGGCCGCTCTCTGAGAGCACGAGCATGTCGGCCAGCTTGTGCGACACGGCCTGGTAGATCCCAATCGGCTTGCCGAACTGGTGTCGCGTCTTCGCGTACTCAGTGGAGTCCTCGAGCACCTTCTGGGTACCTCCGACCATCTCCGCGCACAAAGCCGCAGTCGCCCACTCCAGCGTCCGCTTGAGCGGCGCCCAACCCTTGTGTTGCGCACCCATCAGTGCATTGGCGTCGAGCTGCACGCCCTCGAACCGCACCTCGCTCCAGCGCCTAGTCATGTCGAGGGTTTGCAGCTGGGTGACTGTCATTCCCTTGGGCCGTCCCTTGATCAGAAAAAGCGAGATTCCTTCTTCGCCCTCGCCTCTCGTGCGCGCGGCAACCACTGTGTAGTCCGCGCCATCCGCATCGGGCACGAACTGCTTCACGCCATCCAGTTGCCAGCCCCCAGCGGCCGGCTTGGCGGCAAGCGTGATCGCGGTCGCGTCCCACCGACCTGATGGTTCCGTGAGCGCCAGCGTCGCTCGCGCTTTGCCCTCGGCGATGGCGCCCAACGCCTCCTTCTTCTGAGCCTCGGTGCCTGCCTCGATGAGAGCCGGGACTGCCAACCCCATCGTCGCGAAGAAAGGCCCCGGGAGCAGCGAGCGGCCGCCCTCCTCGAGCACGACGATCAGGTCGAGAAAGCTGCCGGCGCCACCGTACTGGTCAGGGATGCCCAGCGAGGTCCAGCCGAGATCCGCCATCTTCTTCCACAAGGCTGCGTCGTAAGCATCAGGTTGCTCCATCAGCTTGCGAACCACCTTCGACCCGCACTCCTTCGCGAGGAAGTCCCGCGTGGAGCGGCGAAGCATCTCTTGCTCTTCGGAAAATGCGAAGTCCACTACCGTGGAGTTTAAGTTGCCGCGGGATCAGCTCGCGGGGTCGGTGTCGGCGCTGGCTTCCGATGCAGGCGGCGGGGCCGGCAGCTCGAGCGGCTCTTCGGGCGCAGGCAGCTCGAGAGGCTCGGCTGGAGCTGCAAGCTCGGCTTGCGGTTTCGGCGCACGTTTGACACGAGGCTTTCGCGCCTTCGAGGGTGCCGCTGCGCCATCGATGGGAGCGACTGGCCCTTCAGCTGACGCTGCGGCGGCGACGGCGGGAGAAGGTTCCGGCTCTACCACGGCGGGAGCAGGTTCAGGCTCGGTCACCGCGGAAACGGCGGTGTCAGTGGTCGGCGGAACCCAGGGTTTCACAATTCGAGTCGGGGGCGCGGTTGTGGCCTGAGGGCGAATGCGAAAGAGCATCAGCAGGCCGAAGAAGCCCACCAGGATGGCAAGCGTGCCCATGGCCACGCCGATGGCCAATCCACTGTCCTCGCCGCCGCTCATCGGCGGCTCAACCCCGGACAGGCAGATGGCCGGGGCCGGATCGCATGTGCCGATCACGGCGAGCCTTAATGGAACGGCGATCATCGCCAGCATCCCGTAGACGAGCGCCAAGCCGGCGATGAAGTAGAGGGCTGTCGCCACAGGCCTACCTTGGTGGTACAGGAGGGCGGCGCCTGCGAGCGCCGCGGCGCCGACACCGAAGGGCACGGCGGCTCCGGCAATTCGATTGGAGCCACCTGCGGCCAGGAGCAGCGGCAAGATGGCGCCGGTTACAGCAAGCCCACAGGCGATCCAAAAAGACCAGAGCACGCGGGCCTCTCTTTGGGAAGTCGTGTCCATTGAGCGGAATGATGCACAGATCGCACGCGGCCCGTCCGATGGCAAACGTGGGTTGGCCTAAACGGCCGCTTCCTCTTTGTCGCTTCCGGTATGCGATCGGCCAGCCGTCACGTGGGCCGTTTGACGCAGGGGCACCTCCTCGATGAACAGCGTCGCAACGAAGGCCAGGACGAGGATGATCAGCCCGGCGACGAAGACGGGATGCAGTGCGTCTGACAGCCCGTGACGGATGGCGTCAGCGATGGCTGGCGGCAGGTGGACGAGCTGGCTGGGATCGAAAATGGCCCCGGCCCCTCCGGATTGGAAGTTCTTCAGCGCCGCAGGCGGGAGATATTTCGCCAGGGAGGTCGCCATGCCCTGGGTCAGGATCGTGCCCAGCACCGCCAGGCCGATCGCGGAACCCATCGAGCGCGACAGCTGCGTTGCCGAGGTGGCCACGGCCATGTCGGCGCGGCTCACAGAGTTTTGAACCACGAGCGTGTAGGTCTGCATCGTGACTCCCAGCCCAAGTCCGATCAGGATCATGGCCTCGATGACTGTCTGGTTGGTCGTGTTGATGTCGAAGGTCGCCAGCATCGCGAAGCCAGCACCCATGAACACGATGCCTCCAAGCAGCAGCAGCTTGTAACGGCCGGTTCTCGACATCACCTGGCCGCTGACGATGCTCGTGATTACCATCGCCACCAGCATCGGAACGAGGATCGCTCCAGAGTTGGTCACGCTGTTGCCAATCACTCCCTGCACAAATACGGGTAGAAAGAAGATGGCGCCGAACATCGTCATCGCCACGCACATGCCGGCGATGTTCGAGGCCGTGAAGATCCGGCTCTTCCAAAGGCGAAGCGGCAGCACAGGCTCCGGTGCTCGCGTCTCGACCCATGCGAAGGCGATCAGCAGAACCGTCGCGACTGAATAAAGGCCGACGATCTGCCAGGAGCCCCAGGCGTACATGTTGCCGCCCCATACCGTGGCGAGAAGCAACGCCGTGATCCCCAAAGAGAGGGTCACGCTGCCCGCCACATCGATCTTGTGCGCCCGTCGCTCGTTCGGCACATGCATGTAGAGCGCGACCACGATGAGGGTCAGGACCGCAAAAGGCAGGTTGACGAAGAAGAGCCAGCGCCAGGAGTAATGATCGGTGATGAAGCCGCCTGCGGCGGGCCCCACGATCGATGCGAGTCCGAACGACGCACCGAGCATGCCCTGGTATTTACCGCGCTCTCGCGGGGAGATGATGTCTCCGATGATCGCCTGCGAGAGCGGCATGATGAAGCCCATCCCGGCGCCCTGGACGAATCGGGCGAAAACGAGGAACCAGAAGTTCGGTGCGATGCCGGAGAGCGCCGACCCGACAGCGAAGACGACGATCCCCGTCATGTACAGCGGCTTCCGGCCGTAAATGTCCGAGAGCTTGCCGGCCACCGGCACGACGATGGTCGAGGCGAGCATCGCGGAGATCGGAATCCAGCTGTAGTCGGCGATGCCGCCCAGCTCCGCGACGATCGTCGGCAGCGCGGGCGCAACGAGGGTGAGGTTGAGCGAGGCGATGAGGGACCCGAGCATCAAGCCCGCGAACACGGCCAGGACGGCCCGGTCGACCCCTTTCTTCGCAGGCGCGGCCTCGGGCGACCGGGCAACTACTGCCGTCATGTGACGATTGCGATTAGCGGCTTCGTGGCAGCCCCAGCACACGCTCCGCGAGGATGTTGCGCAGCACCTCTGAGGTGCCTGCCTCGATCGTGTTTGCGCGTGAGCGCAGGAACTGGTACTTCCAGCCGCTCGTGTCGCCGACCTGCCCCGAAGCTCCAGCGACGTCGACCGCAGTCTCGGCCATGCGCTGGTTGAGCTCCGACCACATCAGCTTGAGAATCGAGCCCTCCGGGCCGGGGATTCCATTGCGCTTCATAGCCGTCAATGCCCGGTAGCCGTTCAGCTGAAGGGCTCGCGCCTCGATGGTGTACTGGGCGACCTTCTGCCGCACGAGCGGGTCCGAACCGCGGCCCAGCTTGCGGGTGTGCTCTGCGAGCTCGGCCGCCGTGATCTGGGCGCGCGTTGCCAGCGCCATGCCGAGAGTGCCCCGTTCGTGCAGGAGCGTGGTCATGGCGACTGCCCAGCCCTCCCCGGGCTCGCCGAGGACTTGCGACTTAGGCACCTTGACGTCTTTGAAGAAAATCTCGTTGAACTCGGCATCGCCGGTGATCTGCACCAGGGGGCGCACCTCGATCCCTGGACTCTCCATGTCGACCAGCAGGTAGGTCAGACCGTGGCGCGGGTTGTCATCCTTGCGCTCGCGGGTCAGCAACATGCACCACTTGGCGATGTGCGCGAGGGTTGTCCAGACCTTCTGGCCGTTCACAAGGTAGTGGTCGCCCTTGTCCTCAGCACGGGTCTGCAGGCCCGAGAGGTCGCTGCCCGCGTTGGGCTCGCTGAAGCCCTGGCACCAGATCTCTTCGGCTGACAGCAGTGGGGGCAGGTATCTCTTCTTCTGCTCCTCGGTGCCGTGGGTGATCACCACCGGGCCGCCCATGCCGAGGCCGATCACGTTTATCGGATCCGGCGCCTGGGCCACGATCATCTCGTCGTTGAAGATCAGCTGGTCCATGAAGTCGCCGCCGCGACCGCCGTACTCCTTCGGCCACGTGATGCCGACGTAGCCGGCCTCGTACAGCTTTTTCTGCCAAGCCCGCCGGTTGGCGACGAGCTTCTCGTGGTCGCTCTCGGCCGCGTCGCTCCTCGGTGCGTTGGCTTTCAGCCAGGCCCGGGCCTCATCGCGAAACGCCTTCTCACCTTCGTCGAGATCGAAATCCATCGTTCTAAGTTAGTTCAACCGACAGCCCGTGTCGTAATACGATCTGGTCGATGGCCCAACAGGCAGGGCAGATCTCTCCCGACGGCAGGTGGCTCTGGAATGGCACCGAGTGGGTTCCCCACACCCTGGCGCCAGCCGCAGTTGTGCCTGCGCCAGTGCCCTGGGCGCGACCCTATGAATCAGCGCACCAGCGGGCGACGCTGGTCACCATCTTCCTGCTCGCCAGCATCGTCGGTTGGCTCGTCGTGGGTGGTTTCAATATCCTTGTACCGGGGGGGCGTTCGCAGGATTCGAGCGACACGCAGACCGTGCTGGTCGGCGTCGGTGCGCTGCTGGTGCTGGTTGCCTATCTCGGGACTCTCATTCCCGCGATCGTCTTCTTTTGCATGTGGGTCCATCGCGTAGTCCGCAACATGCCAGCACTCGGTGCGTGGGATCCGCGCTGGTCGCCGGCGGGAGCGGTCGTCCGTTGCTTCATTCCATTCCTGAACCTGGCGCACCCGATGTCTGGGACCCTCGAAGCATGGAGAGGCTCTGACTCGAGCCGGCGTTGGATCAATGTCGCGGAACGTAAGGCCATGAAAGTGCCGGGCGTGATCATCGGTTGGTGGAGCCTGTGGCTGATTGGCAATTTTCTGAGCAACATCGGCACCCGGCTGACGACCAACAACGATTCGGGGGCTGCGGCCACGGGCGATTCGCTCATCATCGTCGGAACCCTGCTTCTGATCGGCGCGGCTGTGCTGGCTGTCCTCGTCGTCCGCACCGTAACTGCCCGACAGGACCGCAAGAATGAGCTGATCACGACTGGCCAGCTGGCCTAACCGCTTTAGGCGACGGCGGGGATCACTTCCTCCGCCAAGACCTTCAGCGCATCGCGATCGTCGAGCAGGAAGTGCTGGAGCATGAACAGGTCAACTCCATGCTTTGAGTACTTGATGATCTGGTCCGCGACCTCATCGGCCGTGCCGGCCAGGCCGTGCTCTCCGACCTTCGCGATCACCGCGTCGGCGTCGAGGCCGTTCAGGCTCGGGAGCACCTCGCGCAGTTGCAGCGCCCTCTCGCGCACCTCGGCGCGATCCCGCCCGATGAGGAAGTTCGCCATCACCGAGTGACGTATTGACGAGGGGTCGCGGCCGATAGCGCGACACGCGGCATCCAGCACCTTCTTCTTCTGCACATACTCCTCGGCGTCCATGTGGGAGAGGTTCCACTCGACCGCCTCGCGCGCGACCATCGGCAACGCCCGCTTCTCTCCCCGCCCGCCCATGAGCAGTGGGACCGCGCCGCGCGGTGGTTTGGGGTTCGCGTTGTCCCAGGTGGCGCGAATCGTCTTGATGCCGTCCTCGAGAAGGTCCATGCGGCCGCCCATGGTGAGAAATGGGACGCCGTTCTCAACGTGCTCGCGCTCGTACCAACCTGCGCCGACGCCGAGGATGAGCCTGCCGCCCGCGAGGATGTCGACGGCGGCGGCGATTCTCGCCAGAAGCGCCGCGGGGCGAAATGTCAGCGGACTGACCATCGGCCCGAACTCGATGGTTTTCGTCCACTCGGCGGCGAGGGCGAGCGACGTCCAGCATTCGAGGGCGTCACGACCAACGACGCCCATGACCGAGAAGAGGTGGTCGCTGCGGCGCAGCGAGTCGAAACCCAGGCTCTCGGCGTCCTGACAGATGAGACGCCAGCGATCCCAGTTGAGACCCTCCTGGCCTTCGATCATCACGCCGACCTTTGCCATCGCCCTTGATCGTAATCTGCGTCACGATGCCGGCGTTGTGGATCTGCCCCAAGTGCTCGCGCGGCTTCGCGAACCGAAATCAATCGCACTCCTGCAGCAGCGGCCGCCTCGAGGACCATTTCACGGGCCGTGAGCCGGCGGTGGTTGCGACTTTCAAGCGGCTGCTGGCTGCGGCTGAGAAAGCCGGACCTGTGACCGTCCTGCCGGAGAAGACCCGGATCGCGTTCCAGGTGCGAATGAGCTTCGCCGCCTTCACGCTGAGAAAGCTGTGGGTGGACGGCCACGTGGTGCTTGCGCGCCAGCTACCGAGCCCGCGGTTCACGCGGATCGAGATCTTCTCGCCCCGCAACGTGCTCCACGCCTTCCGGTTCAGCGCGCCCGAGGAGGTCGACGCGGAGGTCGAGGAGTGGCTGGCCGAGGCGTACCTGGTCGGGGAGCAGCGTCACCTCGGTGGAGGGCGGCGGTCAGCTCATCCAGATCGAGGAAATTGAGGATCCGCTCCTGCGGAATGCCGGCCCGCCGCGCCATCCATGCGGCCATCGGCACGTAGGCGAACTCGACCGGCGCGTGCGCGTCGGCATCCATCGTGAAGTTGCATCCGCACTCGAGGGCGAGGCGCGCCATCTCCGGTGACAGGTCCATGCGCGCCGGGTCGCAATCGATCTCGAGCGCGACATTGTTCTTCGCTGCCTCCTTGAACACCAGCTCGAAGTCGTAGTCGGCACCCGGCCGTGACCCTGGGCGCCTGCCAGTCGGGTGGCCGATGACATGGACGTGGGGATTGGAAACTGCGCGCAGCATGCGCTCGGTCATCGCCGCTGATTCCTGGCGCAGCTTCACGTGTGGGGAGGCGATGACGATGTCGAGCAGCTCCAGCACCGCGTCCGGAAGGTCAAGGGCGCCGTCCTCGAGGATGTCCACCTCGATCCCCTGCAGCAACGTCAGTCCCTCAACCTTCAATTGCACGTCCGCCATCTCGCGCGACTGCTCGAGCAGGCGTTCGGCGCTGAGCCCGTGAACCACCGTGATGCGCGGCGAGTGGTCGGTGATTCCGAGGTACTGGTAATGCATCGCCTGGGCGCCTTGCGCCATCTCGAGCATCGTTGCCTTGCCGTCGCTCCACTTCGTATGCGAGTGCACATCGCCCCTGTACCGACTGAGGTCGATCTGGGACTCGTCGTCGCGGGCCGGCTGGCCGGTCTCGGCTCGCAGCCGGTCGAGGTAGGTGCTCTGACCCGTCTCGATGAGGCCGGCAAGAACCTTCGCGATGCCCGGCCCCACGCCATCGATCGTGGTCAACGCGTTCGTCTTCTGGAGCGCCTCGAGGTCCGGGCGCGAGAGGACCACCGACCACGCGGCCGCTGCAAAAGCCTTGGCTCGAAACCGCTCAGCCTCGTTCTGCCGCAGGAGGTAGCCGATCTCCGAGAGCACCTGCGCCACCGCGACCGCGTCCACCAGTCAATTGTGTGAGGATGCGGGCGTGGCGAAGGTGAAGCCGGTCGATCGGATGCCTGAGCTGGTCGAGCAGATGCTGGCCGAGCTGGGGGAGGACCCTGCCCGCCACGGGCTCCGAGACACGCCCGACCGTGTGGCGCGGGCGATGCGGGAGCTTACCGACGGCTACGGCACCCGGGCGGCCGACGTCATCGCGGGCGCGATCTTCGACCAGGACTACGACGAGATGGTGCTGGTCAAGGACATCCCGTTCTACAGCCTTTGCGAGCACCACATGCTGCCGTTTTTCGGCACCTGCCACGTGGGCTACCTGCCGAAGGGGCGGGTCGTCGGCCTTAGCAAGATCCCGCGCCTGGTCGGTGTCTTCGCCCACCGCCTGCAGCTACAGGAGCGCCTGACCCAGGAGATCGCAGGAGCGTTGAACGACGAGCTGGCGCCGCGCGGCGTCGGCGTGGTGGTCGAGGCCCGGCACCTTTGCATGGAGATGCGAGGGGTGCAGAAGCCGGGAGGACAGCTGATAACGTCGTGCATGCTGGGCACCTTCCGCAAAGACGCGCGAACCCGCTCGGAGTTCCTGGATCTGATCCGGCACAACTAGCTTCGGCAGCGCGCCGAAATTTGTTACTTAAGGTGGCGTCGAACGCTCTGGCGCCCAATACAATTTGCGGCGCATAAACGTGCGTCAGAGCCTGGTGAGGAGTGGTGTGGTCCCCGCGGCATGGGTCGCGGGGCTTGTTTTAGTCGTGGCCGGCTGCACGCAGCCGAACCAGACGGCGACGAACTCGCCGGAGGTAACGCCAACGGTCGCCACGACGCCAAGCACCGCCCCGACGCCATCCGACTCCCCGTCCCCGGTGAGCTCTCCAACCGTGGCGGCGTCGCCAAGTCCCGCCAAGCTGATCATCAGGACCGTCCCATTCCACATGGGAGAGGTCGGACTGAACTACGGCATCGTCACCCTTGTCGCGGCGGGCGGGGTGAAGCCATACAAGTGGTCGATCTCGTCGGGGGCCCTTCCGGCCGGAGTCACCCTGTCGTCGAAAGGCGTAGCTACCGGCAAGCCGGCGGCACCCGGCACATTCTCCTTCGTGGTTCGAGTCGACGATTCCGCAGGCGGGGCGGCAGGCGTACCCGCATCCGTCTTCGTGTTTCGGCAAATTGGGTGGACGACTACAAGTGCCACGTGTTCGGTGTCGGCAAATCCACCTGTGTGCACGACCCCCCAGCTGAAGTACACCGGAGGAGCGTCTGCAACTCCGAAAGTCAACGTCACGCCGAATCCCGGAAATCCGGCGCTTCCGCCCGGTTCCAGCTTCACAGCGAAATCCGGCATGGTCACCTTCAATATTCCCGGCCCGGTGTGCAATGCCTTGGATTACAACTCGGTCTTAAGTGTTGTCCTGGTTGACCAGAACCCGTGTGGCGCGGGCTTTAACTGCTCGTCCGGAAAACTGACGTTGACGATCCACATGAGCAATAACTGCTGACCCATCGTGAGAGAACCCTGTTGAGTACTCGAGCGATCCCCGCCGCATGGGCCGCCGGGTTTGTTTTGCTCGTGGCCGGCTGCACCCAGCCCAACAACCTGACAGGTTCAAATTCGCCCGAGGCCTCCCCATCCGCCAGCGGGAGGCCGATAGCCAGCCCCTCCTCGACACCGACTGGGCCGTCCTCGTCCCCGCCGGTTTCGTCACCGCCCGTGGGTACGCCACCCGCGGCCACCCCGCCTGCGGGAACGCCGGGTGTTGCGGCCCTCCAGGTCACCAGCCTGCCGTTCCACAACGGCGAGGTCGGCATCGCCTACACGCCGGTTTCCTTCGGCGCCACCGGCGGCACGCCCCCATACCAGTGGACGATCAGCAGCGGCGCCTTGCCCGGTGGTCTGAGCTTGACCTCGGGCGGCCAGGTCTCCGGCACTCCTTCGGCCGCGGGCCATCCGAGCGTGACCGTCATGGTCACCGATTCAGGCAACCGTGCGGCCTTTAAGACGGGCTCTCTCACTGTGTACAGCGCCCTGGCTGTCACGCAACGGTGCGCGCAGCAGCTCTGCTCGGTCGAAGAGGGCTGCACCGTTTGCGGCGTCTTCGGCGGGGTCAGCGGTGGGTTGGGACCCTATCGCTACAAGATCATCACCGACAACCGCCCGACGGGGATGGGTGTCAAGGGCTTGGCCCTGTCAGGTCCATTTCCGCCACCTGGCGGTGTTGGAGCGTTCGATCTGACCGTCCAGGTCAGCGATGCCGTGGGCGCCAAACGGACTGTGACGGCGGGTTGGTTCGTGTTCAGCCATATCGCTTTCGGGGTCTCGGCGCCGACCTGCGTCGGCTACGGCTGCCAGGTGCAGCTGCCGTACACGATGGGCACGCCCAACGGAGTGCCTGTGCTGACCATCACCAACATCCGTTGCCCAACGCTGACCTCACCGCCAACCTGTGACGGCTTAGGGCCCGATCCAAAGGCGAACACTTTGCCCAAGGGCTTCAGCGCGAGGCTCGGCGCTGGGGTCGTGACAATCACCTTCCTGTCCCCAGGCACTTATGGCAACTGGTCCGGCACGTTCGACGTGGTGATCACGGATCAAAGCCTGTGCGGTCCGGGCTCTGCCCACTGCTCTGCGGCCGTCACGGTCAGAGTCGACAACAACACCAGATACGGGTAGGCGAGCCGACCACACATAACGGACCCTTTATGGGTTAGACTCATAAAGCAAGCTTTATGTTTCTGCCAAGTCAGCGTCACGAGCTTCCAGACCACTTTTTGGCCTTCGCCAACCCCACCCGCCTGCGCATTCTGCAGCGCCTCGGCGAGGTTGGGGAGGAGAACGTCAACGACCTGGCCCTCCACCTCCGCATGAGCCAGCCGCGGATCTCCTGGCACCTGCGGATGCTACGCGTGGGCGGCGTCATCCGCACCCGGCGCGAGGGCCGGCAGGTCTACTGCTCGCTCGACGTGGAAAACATCGCCAGCGAGCGGCGGCATCTAGAAGAATTGCTCGGAATCAAAGAACGCAAAGTTCGCACGGAGGTTGGGGCATGAAAAACGGCCGCAAGAATGGCCACGCAAACGGCAAGGTCCGCGTCGCAATAGTCGGCGTCGGGAACTGCGCCTCCTCGTTCGTCCAGGGTGTGCAGTACTACCGGAACGCGTCGCACACGGACTTCGTGCCGGGGCTCATGCACGTCGACCTTGGCGGTTATCACGTCAGCGACATCGAATTTGTCGCCGCCTTCGACATCGACAAGAAGAAGGTTGGCCTCGACCTCTCCAAGGCAATCTTCGCCGGCCCCAACAACACAGTGAAGTTCTCCGACGTACCCAAGCTCGACGTGAAGGTCGAGCGAGGCATGACACACGACGGCATCGGCAAGTACCTCGCGGACGTTGTCAAGAAGGCGCCGGGCGAGACCGCTGACGTCGTCGGCATCCTCAAGAAATCCAAAGCGGATGTCATGGTCAGCTACCTTCCAGTCGGTTCAGAAGAGGCGACCAAGTGGTACGTCGAGCAGGCGCTGGCCGCCGGCGTCGCCGTCGTCAACTGCATCCCCGTCTTCATCGCCCGAGAGCCCTACTGGCAGAAGCGCTTTGAGGAGAAGAAGCTGCCGATCATCGGCGATGACATCAAGTCGCAGGTGGGCGCCACGATCATGCACCGGGTTCTCACGAGGCTCTTCACGGATCGCGGCGTGAAGCTCGAGCGCACCTACCAGCTCAACTTCGGAGGCAACACCGACTTTTTGAACATGCTCGAGCGCGACCGCTTGATGTCGAAGAAGATCTCAAAGACACGCTCGGTCACCTCGCAGATGGACTATGACATCGGCGCGGACAACGTCCATATCGGCCCCTCGGACTACGTGCCCTGGCTGCACGATCGCAAATGGGCTTACATCAGGCTGGAGGGAAGGGGCTTTGGAGATGTGCCTCTGAACGTCGAGCTCAAGCTCGAGGTCCACGACTCGCCCAACTCGGCCGGAATCGTCATCGACGCCGTCCGCTGCTGCAAGCTGGCGCTCGACCGCGGGCTTTCCGGCGCGCTGGAAGGACCGAGCTCGTACTTCATGAAGTCGCCGCCTGTGCAGCATCGCGACAACGAAGCCAAGCGCCTAGTGGAGGAGTTCATCGATGGTGGCAAGGCCGGAACAAACGGCAGCGTCCGCCGGGTCAAGCGGGCAAAGCCGGCGACCACCGCTGCTCGCCGCTAGCTACAGGGCCGGGGGCCGTTTGGTGCGGGCGTTCCCGCCAGGCCTTCGGCACGCGCTTGCAGCCCCCGGAGGCAGCGCGTGGTTCTGGCTCAACGCGCGCCAGCGCGACGCGGCGCTTGACAACTACGCCGCCGCCCTCGATCTCGATCGATCGGATCCCGAGGTCGCACGTGTGGCGCGACGTGCGTTTCAGAACTATGGGCGGATGCTGCTGGACTTCCTGCTAATGGGCAGCCTGACCAAAGAGGAGCTCATAAAGCGCACCGACGTCGATGGGCTCGAGCATATCGACGAGGCGCTTGGGCGTGGCCGTGGTGCCCTCATCGCGTTGCCTCACATGGGTTCGTGGGACAACACCGGCTCCTATGGGGGCGCGCTTGGCTATCCCATCATGGCGGTGACCGGACGTTTCCCCGGCTCGCTCAACGACGCAGTCGTGAAGACGCGCCAGCGCTACGGCCTTGATGTGTTGCTGGTCGGCCGGCCCGCGGTGCGCGACATCATCCAGGCCCTGCATGCCAACCGGTTGGTGGGGCTCGTCTGCGACCAGGAGGAGGGTCCTGGAGTCCAGGTCAGCTTCTTCGGGCGCAGGGCCGTCGTCCCTGGCGGTCCGGGGGCGCTGGCTCTCAAGACCGGCGCTGCGCTGATTCCCGGGTATCAGCACATGACTTCGACAGGCCGCCACCACATCCACTTCGAGCGCGCTCTCACGTGGCCGGAGACTGCGACCAAGGAAGGCCTCATGCAGCGGATCGTGCACCGCTTCGAGGCCTTCATTCGAGAGCGCCCTGACCAGTGGTATGCGTTCCGGCCCATTTTCAAAAACGAGGGGTGAGTGTGGCGCTACCAAGCGTTCAAGGGCGTGCAGTCGATAGTCGAACGGCTGCCGCGATCCTGGGCCTACGCGCTCGCTGTCTTCGCCGCGCGCTTCGCATTCTGGTTCTCGCCGCTGGCGAGGCCACGACTCCAGTTCAACCTGCGAATCGCACGCCCGGACCTGAGCGATCGCCAGCTACGGCGAACCACCTGGCTCAACTTCCGCAACCATGCCAAGGCGTACGCCGACTTGATGATGCTGCCGCGGACTCGCGTTTCGGAGCTCCGGCCGCTCTTGCAGGTCACGGGGATGGAGAATCTCGAAACGGCTCGCGCTCTCGGCAAAGGCGTGATGGCCGTCTCGTGTCACATGGGCTCGTACGAGATCGTCTCGGCGATCTGGGCGGCCACGCTTTCGCCCGTCAGCTTCTTCGCCGAGGAGCTCGAGCCGAGGGCTCTCTTCGAATGGTATCGGGACACCCGCGCGCGCCTTGGGATCAGCGTGCTGACTCTGACCGTGAGCGGTATCCGCAAGGTCAACCAGGCCCTTCACGAGAAGGAGATGGTGATCACCGCCATCGACCGCGACATCACTGGAACTGGTCACGTGATGCCGTTCTTCGGCCGCCCTGCGCCAATTCCTCTGGGCACGGCGGCGATCGCCTTGAGGTTCGGAACGCCTCTGCTTCCCGTTTGCGTCTACCGGCTGCCAGACGACACGTTCATGGCGGAGGCCGCGCCGCACATCATCGCCGAGAGCACCGGCGACCGGAAGGCGGACGAGATACGCGTCACCCAGCAGCTCTTGAATCACATCGAAGGATTCATTCGCAGACACCCCGAGCAGTGGCATGTTCCACACCGCATCTGGGCCGCCTCTCCATGACGGTCGGGCGGGGAATCACGCTGGATCTGATATGAGGATTGGACTTGTTTCGCCCTATGACTTCGCCACGGCCGGCGGCGTCAACGACCACGTTCGCCACCTGGCGCGCCAGCTGCGCCGGCTCGGCCACGAGGCGCGCATCTTCGCGCCATCGAGCCGCGCCGACGTCGACTTTGACACCGCGCGCTTCTACCGCATCGGCACCCCGATCGCCATCCCGGTCAACGATTCGGTGGCCCGAATCACGCTCAGCTTTCATCTGGCAGACGAGGTGGCAGCCATAGTCGAGAAGGAGCATTTCGACGTTCTCCACTTCCACGAGCCGCTGATGCCGGCTTTGCCGATGACGATGCTCAAGATGTCGCGAACCACCAACGTCGGCACTTTCCACGCGTTCGCCCGATCGAATATCGGTTACTACTACGGCCGCCGCTGGCTCGAGCCTTATCTCGCCTACCTGCATGGCGGCATTGCCGTCAGCGAGCCGGCTCGAGCATTTCTGCATCAGTACTTCCCCGACTTCCCTGTGCGAATCATCCCCAACGGCATCGACCTCAACGCCTTCAAGCCCGGGCAGGCGCCGATCCGGCACCTACGCGACGACCACGTCAACATCTTGTTTGTCGGCCGCCTCGAAAAGCGCAAGGGCCTTGGCGATCTACTGCGCGCTTACGAGTTCATGCAGGCCCGCGTGCCAAAGAGCCGGCTGATCGTGGTCGGCGATGGCCCTTTACGCGGCCAGGTCGAGTCCTTCATCTCCAGGCACCGGCTGCCCAATGTCGTCATGGCCGGCTACGTTCCAGACACGGTGCTGCCGCGCTACTACTGCAGCGCGGACATCTTCTGCGCCCCGGCCACCGGCGCTGAGAGCTTCGGGATCGTGCTGCTGGAGGCGCTCGCGTCGGGCCTCCCTGTCGTCGCCACCGAGGTGGAAGGCTATATGTCGGTGCTCGAGCCAGGGCGGGACAGCATGACAGTGCAGCCCAAAGGCTGGGCCGAGCTGGGTGCGGCGCTGATCATCCTCGCCCGTGACGCCGAGCTCCGGCGCCGCATGGGCGCGTACGGCCGCGAAAAGGCAAGCCGCTATGGGTGGGATGTCGTCGGGGCGCAGATTCTCGAGGTGTACGAGGAGGCGCGCGAAGTGCGTGCGTCAGCCGCCGCCCGTGAGGCGCAGGTCTCACAGATCGAGGAGATAAATGTTCACGACGCGGTTTGAGGCATGGGTCCGCCGCCAGGCGGAGGCGTTGATGAAGGCGCTGGGTCGGATTCCGATCACCCCAAACCAGATCACGTTGATCGGGGTGGCGCTGACATTCGTCGCCGCCGTCCTCGTCGCGTTTGGCTACCTGCGGTGGGCAGGAATCGTCCTCATCGTCGGCGGAACCTTCGACATCCTCGACGGCGCGCTCGCTCGGTCCTCGGGACGGGCTTATCCATACGGGGCCTTCCTCGACTCAACGCTGGATCGCTACTCGGAGGGGGCCATCTACATCGGCCTCGCCGTTTACTTCGCCGGCTCTCCCGGTCCATACCAACGCTGGCTCCTTCTGGGGACGGTGACTGCATTGGCGGGCTCCTTCCTCGTCAGCTATGTGCGAGCTCGCGCCCAGAGCCTCGGCTTCACGTGCGAGTCGGGCCTGTTCGCGAGGCCGGAGCGGGTGGTCGTCACCGTGATCGGCCTGATCGTCGGCGGCCTGGTGCTCTACGGAGTGATTGCGCTGCTGGCCATCGTCACCAACTTCACAGCCTTGCAGCGCATCCGCGAGGTGTGGCTCCAGGGGCGCGCCCAGCGGCTGGCCATCGAGCGTGAGGCAGCGGCTGCTCCCAAGAGGGGCAATACAGTTACGCCG
>DATCPU010000450.1:0-3724 GCA_036569925.1 Candidatus Dormiibacterota bacterium | reverse complement strand
GGGCGGATACGAGCCGTAAGTACCCCACGCGGCGGCGGCGTTGGGCGCGAACGCTCCGATGATGTCGTTGTCGTCGAGGACCGTGCTTTCATGACCGAGGGTGCAGCCGGCTCCGGTGAACAGGGGGCAGGGGTTGGTGTTGGCGTTCGACACAGTGCCGACAACGGGAACGTTTGAGACTAGGCCCCAGGGGCCGCTGCAGTCACCGCCCGCAGCACTGACGTAAATGTTGTAGGAAGTCGCGCCGGGGACGTTGCTGATGTCGAGCTTGATGACGTCGTTGCCAGGATTGGTCCTGATCGTTCGACAGACCGACGGCGCGCTCTCCCGTGGGTAGCTGACACCGTTGTACAGGTCAGTCCGCACCGACGTAATGACGATTGCCCAGTCGTTGTGGGGGAGCCCGTCAGGGCCGTTGAAAGTCGACAGCTGGTAAGCGCCTGCGCACTGCGCACCATCCCCGTTCCAGAACTGCTTGGGCGATACGTTGGAGTTGTTGTTGATCATCGGCTCGTCGGGCGGCTTCAGCTGGTTGCTGACGAAATCGCCATTGTTCGTGTAACCACCCTGCCAGTAGTAGACGCCGGCTTTCAGGAACCAGCAGTCGCCACCGACAAAGTTGGGATTGGCGGCGTAGGTGCCGGGGAACATGACGACGTTGGTGCCGACCGCCGACTGGCTGCCGCCGACGACGGCGGGCGCCGGATAGTTTGGATCCACGAACCGATAGCCGGCCTTCGTCGTCCCTGCGACGTCGGGATATGTGCATCCAGGGTTTGATCCGCTTGGGTAGCACTTCATCGACACGCCCGGCACGCTCGCCTGGCAACGCGCGTAGACGTCGCCGCCCACCCTCACGCTGCCCGCCGCGACCGAGATCGTCCCACTCGAGACCACGTCGCCGATCACCTGCATGTTGCCGCCGCCGTTCACGGTTATCGCGTTACCCGCGACGCCACCGCAGCCCGCCTGGCTGAGGGCGGCGAGCGTCGGCGAGTACAGCAGGTTGTTGACGCTGGATGAGGCCCGCGCCGAAATGGTCGGCGAGGCGCCATTGGTCAGGATGCGCCCGAACTGGAGCTGGAGGGAGCGCGTGGCTGTCAGCGTGAAGGAAGAGCCGGCAGGCCCGAGCGAGGCCACGACCTGCGTCAGCACTGTGCCGTCCGAGTACGTGCAGGTGATCGTCAACGGACCTGCGCCTGGAGTCCCGTACCCCGGCGCGCACGCCGGCGCTGAATAAAGGCGGCGGTTGGCACTGAAGCTGGACGTCGCGGCTTGCTCGGCAGTCACGTAACTCCTCGTCTGCTGCAGGGTGTCGGCTGCCGCGAGCGAAGCTGCATCAACAGCGGCCTGAAGGTTGCGCTTGCTCTGGTAGGCGCGGGAGCCGTCGATGGCGAGCGCCGCCATCCCAACCAGCACGGCCAGCATGATCGCGATCAGCACGATCGCTTGCCCAGATTGCCGGCGCATCAGTACTCCGTCCTGAAGACCGCAGCCGCCTTCAGGATGATGTGGTCGGCAGTCGCCTGCCCGATAACCGGTGTGATCAGGATGAGGTTGAAGCGCAGCGTCACCTGGATCTGCGCGTTGTTGCCCGCGGGATTCATGGCGCTACAGCTGCCGGCGGCGGGCGTGGCGTACTCCCCGCCCGGAGCGTTCATGGGTGGCGTGCTTTCGATCGAGGCAGGTGGGTTGGGCTCAGTGACGTAGAGCCATCCGGCGTTGCCGGGCGGCGTCGCGGAGGTGATGGGACCCTGCGGGCATGGCTCGGTCACCTGGGCACCGACGAGCTGCCGGCTGACAGCGTTGAGCACATCGGCGTTGGTGGGCAGCGGCGTGCCGGCCTGTATCGCAACCCTGGCGCCCTCGCGAACCGCGTGGTTGAGGGTGTCGTAATAAAAGACGGCGCGCCCGATGTCGACGATTCCGAAAAGCAGTAACAGCAGCACAGGAGAGATGAGGGCGAACTCGATCAGGGCCTGGGAGCTCTGAGCGCGTCTCGGCGCAGTCCGCATCACGGGCCCTGCACCGTCATGTGCTGATTCACCGCCAGGCGGAACAGCCCAAACTGCGCGGTCACTATGGGGGTCAGCGCTCCGTACGAGTACAGCACGATGACGTTGACGTCTTGCAGGGTTTGGCCGGATGCGGGCGGGGCGGCAAAGTCGACCCCCGCGGTGTTGTCGTAGCAGATGTACAGCCAGGGCTGGTTGGTCGCAGCCGGGTAGGCCGAGTTGGCATACGGTGGGTTGTGGTAAGCGTTGCCGTCGGTCGGCGCCGGGCAGGTGGTGCCGGGGTTCTTCAGCACCGACGCGGGCAATCCGCTGGCTGTCAATGCGGCGTCCACCGTGGCTTTGATCTGGGCGTCGGACAGGTAGGGGTGCGACTGCCGTCCGGCGTCGAACGACACAGCCCGCCTGGCGCCCTCCCGGGCGGCGCTCGAAAGGGTCTCGGACACGTACAGGGCGCGACCGATGTCCACCAGTCCTCCAACGAGCAGGAGGAGGACCACTGAGGAGAGTGCGAACTCGACCATGGACTGGCCTGACTGCGCGCGCATGACTAAAGTTCGGCTCGAGTTAGGGGGGCGCGACACCGGACTATCTTGCCTATGATGGGTCGGACTTGCGCACCATTACGTCTAGAAGGCCCTTCACAATCCTCGGCATCGCCCTCGCTCTCCTCGTAATCGCCGCCTTCGTCCTCGTAGCCATCAACGCGTCGACAGGAAACATTGGTCCCAGCCAGAACGTGGTCGTGGCCTCGCAAGACCTGGCGCCTCGGATCCCGATTCCATCCGGCGCGCTCGAGATCATGAGCCTCCCCACCGGGAGCCTGCCTTCCACCGTGTTCACCAAGATCAGCGACGCCCAGGGCATGATCCCGCTGGTCACGATCGTCATGGGCGAGGCGATCTCATCGAACCTGGTGGCGAAGCCGGGGCAAGCGTTGGGGGCACAGTCCCCGTTCCTGCCGATTCCCTCGGGCTACGTCGCGCTCACGATTCCCACCAGCGAGCAGCAGGGTGTGGCCGGGTACGTCCAGCCGGGCGACTACATCTCGGTGATCGCGACTGTGACAACGGGCGCCAAGGTGGCGACCAAGACGGTCTTTATCAACGTGCACGTGATCCGTGTCGGCCAGGACGCCGGCGGCGCCGGCAGCACTGCGACTGCGACGAGCCTGACCGTAGTGGTGACCGAGTGCCAGGCCGAGTACATCACGTGGTTCTTGACCTACGCCTCGTTGAAATACACGCTCGAGTCGTACCAGGACTACGGGACTCCGAACACCGCGAAAGACCCGAACTGCCAGAGCGTCAGCGACGCGAAGGGCGTGACGCTGAAATTGGTGCAGCAAGCCTTCCCTTCCCTCTTCTAAAAGCCTTATGAACCTGCCGCCTCCCGTCCTGACTCTGATCATTGCAGTGCCGATGGCGGCCGCGATCGCGGTCTTCTTCTGGAGCCTGGATCGGATCCGCAAGGAGCGCAAGGTCCCGGCGGACGCTGCCACCGAGCCTCGCGCGACGCCGCGTGAGCTGGTTGAGCGCCTGCTGCGGCCGGCGGCGGACAACCTGAGCCAGCGGCGAAGTGTCAGGGGCAGGCCGACGCTCACCGAAGACCTGGCCCGCGCCGGCCTCAACATCACCCCGGCGGAATATCTCTTGATCCGGATTGGAGCCGTGGCGCTGGGAGCTCTGGTCGGGCTGTTTCGCTTCGGCTTC
>DATCPU010000449.1:0-4544 GCA_036569925.1 Candidatus Dormiibacterota bacterium | reverse complement strand
GGCAGCACCACCCCGCCGAGATAGTCCACGTGCTCCCCGATCAGGTTCACGCGGCCGGGCGCCCGCCCATGCCACATTCCTTCCTTAGAGTCCACGCAGCTCCGCAGCGGTGTCCTCGGCGCGGGCGTCGACGATGAAGGCTCCCGCACCGAGCTCCGAACCGGCCAGGTACTTGAGCTTGTCCCGACTTCGATTGGGCGGATAGAACTCGACGTGAAAGTGATGATCAGGCCCTCGGCGTCCGGGAGGTTTCTGGTGCATCGCCATCACATATGGCAGCGGCATGTTGAACAGCCGGTCGTACTTCTGCAGCATGCCCTTGAGGATTCGCGCGAACGAAGCGCTGTCGGCTGCATCAAGGTCGAGAAGTCCATTTCGATGCCGCAAAGGCGCTACGTGCACCTCGTATGGCCACCTCGCAAACGGTGGCACAAACGCGATCCAGTGCTCATCGCGCAGCACGGTACGCTCTCCTCCTTCCTCTCCCGCAAGCACGTCGCAGTAGATGCAGCGGCCGGTCGAACGCTTGTGGCGAGCATGCGCCGCCAGCTCGTGCTGCATGACTGGCGGCACGAAGGGATAGGCGTAGATCTGTCCGTGGGGATGGCTTAACGTCACGCCAATCGCCTCGCCGCGGTTCTCGAAGATGTAGACGTAACGGACATTTGGCAGGCGGCCGAGCTCATCGGTGCGGTCGCGCCAGACTTCGATGAGGTCCTGTATGTGCTCCACCGATTGCTCTCCGAGCGATGAGTCGTGATCGGGCGTGTAGCAAACCACCTCGCAGCGACCCTGCTCTCCGGTGAAGGAGGGGAACCGGTTCTCGAAGACCGCGATGTAGTAATCGGGCGCGGGGATCTCCGTCTCCGGATGACCGGGCCTTGTCGGACAGAGGGGACAGTGGTCGGCGGCGGGATGGTAGGTGCGGTCCTGCCGCCACGGCGCGACAGTTACCCATTCCTCCAGCAGGGGGTGCCAGCGGAGCTCGCTCAAATCTTTTCGTAGTAAATGAGGTAGCGCCCATCGCTCTTCGGCACCACGCGTTTGTTGAGGCGCTTGGCGGGCTTCTTCGGGCGCGGCGGCCGGCTGCTCTCGCCAACCCTCTCCACATCGAGTGCGGCGGCGTTGGCGCTTTGACTGCGGGCCATCGAGCGAAAAGTGTAGTTGGGCCGGTGGCGGCGCCTCCGGCTCGTGCTGACGCTGGTACACTCCACGGCGAAGTTCACTGCCCACGGGGCAAAGGAGGTGAGGCGGAAGCTTGGATAAACCGAATCGTGGTGCCAGCCGCCTCGTTTGCCAGCCGGGAGCTCGGGAGGACGTGAGCCTCTAGGGCTTCCATTTCCGGAACCGGCTCCTGGAGTCGGAGGCGGAAGCACTGCGAACGTCGACAGCAGGGGGCCCGAACGTCGGGCCCCCTGTCTTAAAGTCGTGCGGTGAGCGACTTCGCCAAACGAGTCAACGACCTGCCGGACGGTTGGCTCCAGGCCATGGGCGTGACCATCACCAAAGCCACAGTCGACGAGGTGCGCGCCGAGATGACGATCGGACCAGAGCATCTGCAGGGCTACGGCATCGTCCACGGGGGCGTCCACTGTGGGGTCATCGAATCCCTGGCATCGATCGGCGCAGCGCTGGTGGCCCTGCCCCGCAACCAAACCGTGGTCGGCCTCGAAAACAACACGAGCTTCGTGCGCGCCGTGCGCGCCGGCGCCAGGCTGCACGCGATCTCCACCCCCATCACCCGTGGCCGCCGCACCCAGATCTGGGAAGCTCGTGTGCTGGACGACCAGGACCGCATTGTCGCCGCGGGCCGGGTGCGCCTACTGTGCCTCGAGCAGGAACAGGAGCTTGCCGGCGAGCAGGTGCAAGGAGTGCTGCACCCGCCCAAATAGCATCAGCGTCCCGACACGTAGCTGAAGATGATCTCGTCGATCAGGCGCTCCACCGGCGCCAGGTCGTCAGTGAAAGCCTGGCCGTGATACGGAGACGGTTTCAGCCAGTCGCCGGCCAGGGTCGCCTGCGCCGCTACGGTCGCCAGGGGTGAGCTCACCAGGCCGAGGTTGTGCTCGATGTCCTGCATCGTCGCGGGCTGTGTCGTCCCGAAAACGAGCGTGTTGTTGAAGTCGGGATCGTCGATCAGATAAACGTTCGGGTACACAGCGGCCATGGTGCTGGCGATGGCGTCCACAAGCCGGTAGTCGGTCGCTGTGCGACCCACGTTGACAGCCGCGACACCGCCGGGATTGAGGTGGTCGCGAACCTGCTGGAAAAATTCCCGGGTCGTCAGGTGAAACGGAATGTAAGGCTGCCGGTAAGCGTCGAGCACGATCACGTCGTATCTCGCCGCCTGCGTGTTCAGCCAGTAACGAGCGTCCGCGAGAACCTCGTGCGCATCGGCATCGCCGAGGTGGAAATAGCGATGCCCGACCGCGAGGATCTCGGGATCGATCTCGACCCCGGTGATGGCGATCTGGCTGCCGTACGCCAGGCGGTATTGCCTGGCCGAGGTACCGCCGGCAAGACCGAGTATCGCAATCGACTTTGGAATCGGGGCGGTGCTCTGCGAAGGCCGGAAGGCATCGGCGAGCAACAGGTAATCCCAGTAGTTGTGGGTAAGGTCGTCGGTCGAGTCATAGATTGAGTGGATCGCCTGCCCCTCGTTGAGGATCAGCTCAGTTTTCGTCGATACGCGCACGACTTGGATGTAGTTGTAGGCGGACTCTTTCTCATATAGGAGCGAACCGAACTCGGGCGGCTTGATCCCGGACGGCAAGAAGATCCACGACAGGATCACGGCCACCGCAAACAGAGCCAACAACTTGCGTCGAGGCCAAAGGCCTGCGATCGAGATGAGCACCAGCGCCAGCCCGAAACCCTCAAGCGTCGGCCGCGTCCCATATGTCGGTATGAACCAGAACACGGGCAAGAAAGTGCCCAGGATGCTGCCGGCGGTGGACAGTGCGTAGACGCGACCTGCCGTGTTGCCGCCGGTTTCGACGTTCTTCAGAAGCAGCCTGATCGCGAAGGGGCTGACGCAACCGAGGAGGATCACCGGGGCCGCGAAAAGGAGCACCACCGCGAGGAGAGTGCCGGCCACCAACCCGACGCTGAGGTCTCGGAATCCTTGCTGCGACGCCAGAAGGATCGGGTAGCTGACGAGTGGGATCAGTCCTATCCACAGGCCCGCCCACGCCGTGATTTGAAAGAGCACGGAGTCGCGAGGGTGCCGGTCGGCGAGGCGGCCGCCAATCATGTAGCCGGCAGACAGGTAGATGAGGATGAGGCCGATGAGCACACCCCAGACGTAGAGGCTGGTCCCGAAATACGGCGCGAGAAGGCGGGAAGCCCCGAACTCGACCCCGAGTGACGCCATGCCCGAAACGAAGACGAGGGGCAGCAACAATCGTCGAGAGAGGGGCAAGGCGCCCTAGAGAATAGCGACCGACCGCTTACGGCAGCGGCTGGTCCTCCGCCCACTTGCGGGTCTTCTCGTCCATCGGGACCGGCAGCTGAACCTTGACCTCCGCGTACAGATCCCCCGACGTGCCGCCTTTCGGGTCTGGAAGCCCGAGGCCACGTAATCGGATCTTGGTGCCGTTCTGCGTCTCCGGCGCAACGGTGAACTGCACGCGGCCGCCTTTCAGCGTCGGTGCCGCCACCTCGCCGCCGCGAAGCGCAAGGCGCAGCGGCACCGGGACGACGACGCGCACGTCTTTGCCTTCGCGTGTGAACACAGGGTCGGGTGCGATCTGCACGCGGGCGCGGAGCCCCGGGACGCGGAGCACGGTGCCCTCCTTCACCCCGGCCGGTACCTTGACATCGACACGACGCCCGCCCGGCAGCTCGACCGTTCGGCTCGTGCCGCGATAGATCTCGCCCAGGCTCACCGTGATCGGCGCTTCGACGTCGGGGGGTTCGACAGCCGCCCGGCCGCGCGCGTTGCCGCCGAAGATCGAACCGAAGATGTCGCCGAACCCCCCGCCGGCATCGCCAAACATGTCCTGCATCTCCTCCGCCGTCACTGTCCTGTACTGCGCCCCACCGCCCCCGGTCGGCTGCTGCCGCACCCGGCCGCGGTTCTGCCCAGGCTGGACGCCGCCGGCTGCGGCGGCCGCCCAGTCGGCGCCGAACTCGTCGTAGAGACTCCGTTTCTTGGCATCCGACAGAACGTCGTGCGCCTGCGAGATCTCCTTGAAGCGACCTTCCGCCTGCTTGTCGCCGGCATTCAGGTCGGGGTGATGCTTCCGGGCCAGCTTGCGGAAGGCAGACGTGATCTCCTTCTGGTTGGCCGTCCGCGGCACACCGAGCACTTCGTAGTAATCCTTGGTTTTTGGCACTAGATGCTCTTTACCCGCTTGACGAAGCTGATGAACCCTCGGCGTTCGTCGTAACCGAGGGTCTCGTTGATGTGAAGCATCGGCGCGTTCTCGGAGTCGTTGTCGGTGAGCACCGCCGGGATGCCCAGCTTGGCGGCCTGGGCCAGCGTCTGCAGCTTGATCCCACGGGCGAGGCCACGTCCGCGGTAGGCCGGGTGCGTGCAGGTG
>DATCPU010000448.1:0-1936 GCA_036569925.1 Candidatus Dormiibacterota bacterium | reverse complement strand
CCCACGACCCAGCTGCCTGGGAGGACTGGCTCAAATGCGTCGAGAGCGTCGCGAAACCTGCTGAGCCAGAAGGGCCTTCCTCTGACTCCTGACGACGGACGACCACCATTCACTCATCGTGTTGGGCACTCGGACCGCCTGCGCTGGCCCAAGAGCTGGTTGCGTCGACCCGGGCCGCGTCTCGAGCCACCGGTTTCATAGCTCTGCCACAGCTCAGCGGTAGGGCGGGCGATATCATGTGCCTAGTCCTTCGGTTCGGGTCCCATCGCCCGAGCCCACTCGCCCCATTGCTACGGCTAGATTCCCATGAGTGGCATCTTCTCCTGGGTGGCCAGTTCGGGTGTCGTGCAGGGTGTGATCATCGGCGCCACCCTGGCGTTCCTGACAACCCTCCTGCTGCTCGCTGCAGTGGCGAAGGCGGAGACGACGACCGCCAATGGTTGGAGTTCGATCCGGAGGGCCGGTCAACCCGGCAACGGACTCCTCGTGCGTGCCGCATTGCAGAAGGCGCTCCCGGTCGTCAACGTTTTCGAAGAGGCCGCGTACTGGACGACGAGCGTGGACAGCGCAGGGAAGCAGCTCAGTGGCGAGCATGCGTACCGCCTGCATTTCCCGCCAGGGCATCTCCCGCCGAACGACGCCTTCTGGTCGCTTACGGCGACGGACACCGTCGGGTACATGGTGAGCAGTCCGACCGGTCGATCAAGCGTGGACGATCACTCGGGCCTCGTCACGAACCCGGATGGTTCGGTCGACATCCTGCTCCAGCCGCAGGCGCCAAGCTCGCAGGCACAGAACTGGCTGCCGACGCCGACTGGCAGATTCAAGCTGATGCTCCGAGCATACCTGCCCGGCCCGGCCATCATGGATGGCAGCTACGACGTGCCGCCGCTCACCAGGGTCTCGTGACGTGAATCGCCTGTTCCTGAAATACCCCTACCCGATCACCACCGCCATCCTGGCAGTCTTCGCTTGGGTCGTCTATCGCCGTCTCGGCGAGGGCGTGTCGGCGATCATTCCGCTCGCCGTGGCGGCCGTGATCGTGTGGCTGCTCGGGGCGTTTGTCTTCATGTACTTCTGGCCACAGATCACGGTCGCCGGGTTCAAACGGGCGATTGTCAACCGCGGCCTCGGCGGCGGCCCGATCCCCGTCAACACCTTGTACGCCGTCCCAGACCGCTCGTCCCAGTCCGCTGCGAGCGGCAGCCTCATGGCGGTCGGTACCGACGATGTCGTTTACATCGCAGGCTGGCTCGACCTTGGGGCGGGGCCGCAAGCGCTGCACGTGCCCGAGATGGCGGGACGGTACTACAGCCTGCAGTTCACGGACCCAACCAGTGGCGCCAACTTCGCGTACGTCGGAAAGCGGACCACCGGGACCTCCGCGGGTGACTTCCTGCTCTGCGAGCGAAAGTGGACTGGGAGCGAACCTAGGGGGATCACCCGGATCGAGGTGCCACATCGTTCTGCCCTCGTCATCGGTCGCGTGTTCGCCGCCGATGACGACGACTGGCACATCGCCTATGCGCTCGCGAAGCAGATCCAGCTCAGACCGCTCGACCACCGACCGTGAACGCGGTTCCCTGACCACGAATTCATGGACTGGATCGCGCTGCGGCCCGCATCGTCGGGCGCGGGCGAACGGGCGGGCCGAATCGCCCCGGAGGGGCTGGGCGCTGATGGCCCGCGGAGCCCGTTAGTTGACCCGGCCCCCAACGATGATGTCATCGTGTCGGGCCTCGTAGGCGCCGGCCAGCTCATGTCAATAGTTGGTGACGACAGGTCCCACGACCCCGAACGCGTGCAACGTATCACCGTGGTAGGGACCCCGATCTACTTCGTTCTCTACCCCAACGGATAGACCCTCATCGGCTGACCGCCCTGGTTTCCGCCCATCGCGGCACGCTCCTTGCTCGCGGGGGCCCGTGATCAGGCC
>DATCPU010000447.1:0-3919 GCA_036569925.1 Candidatus Dormiibacterota bacterium | reverse complement strand
GCGCATGCGGAAGGTGGTCCGCCCGCATGCGCAGGACGTGCCCTCGATCCGAACGATGTCACCGCTGAGAAAGCGAACCACCGGCATCGCCTCGCGCGTGAGGTGCGTATAGACCAGCTCCCCGACCGCTCCCGTCTCGATCGCCATCGGCTCCTGCGTCTTCGGGTCGACCAGCTCGGGCCAGACGTGCCCCGTGCCACAGAAGTGCATGCCTTGTTGTACAGGGCACTCTCCGAACAACGAAGGCGCGACGTCGCCGATACCCATGACCTCGGTCACCGTCGCGCCCAGGACCCGCTCGATGTGGTCGCGGATGGCTGGGATTCCTCCGCCAGGCTCGCCCCCGGTGACGATATGCATCAGCCGGAGGGAGCTGGGGTCCGGATCGCTGCCCTCGAGCTTGTTCGCCAGGTACTGCGCGAAGGACGGAGTCGACAACAGCGTGTCGGCAAGGCCCGTTCTCAGTCCGACGAGAACCCTGCCCGTGTCACCCGGCGCCACGGGCACCGCGCGTGCTCCGATGCGGACGAGCACGAAGTGAGTGTGCCCGGCCACGAATGGGCCGGCGCCGAAGGTGGTGAGGACGCTGTGGTGGTCGTGAATTCCCGTCGCGTAGTAGGTCCGAGCACCGATCGTCGTCCAGGTGTCCATGTCTTTCCGTGTGAGTGGAATCACAGTCGGAGTGCCGGTCGTGCCGCTGGTTTGATAGACGCGCTTGATGCGCTCCTCCGCGACAGCGGCATTGGTGCCGAACGGAGGATGTTCGTCTACCGATTGCTTCAGCTCGTCCTTGGTCGTGAAGGGCAGGCTTGTAATGTCTTCGAGCCGCACACTGGTTGGGTCGCCGATGCCGGCTTCCCGAAACTTCCGCACGTAAAACCGCGAGCCCTCCACCAGGTGCTTGCGCTGGGATTCCCATGCGGCCGAGGCGGCTGCAATCTGGTCGGCGAGCGAGGCGGTTTCGGCGGCACGGTCCCACATCCAGTCTGGATCGCACGCATCGCCCCTGAGGCGGCCAGCGGCCGAGCCGGTTTTGTCTGCGGCTGGTTTGGAGGTCATGCGGCCAGCATCATGATGCGCTGCGCCGCTGTTCGGGGGAGTGCGCCGGCCACCATGCCTGGATACGATTTCGGTGTGGCGCATCTCCTGCCGACCACAGTGGTCGGGAGCTATCCCCAGCCCGACTGGCTCGTCGATCGCGATGTGCTGGGGAGTCGTCTGCCCCCTCGCACACGCGCGCTGGAGATCTGGCGGCCAAGCCCCGAGCACCTCGAGCAGGCCCAGGACGACGCAACCGTCGTCGCGATTAGAGACATGGAACGAGCCGGCATCGACATCATCACCGACGGCGAGATCAGGCGCGAGAGCTACTCCAACCGCTTCGCCACGGCGCTCGAGGGGATGGACCTCGACCACCCGGGAACGGCTCTCGATCGCACGGGCCATCCCAATCCTGTGCCGCGAGTCACGGGCCCGATTCGCCGCACGCGGCCGGTCGAGGTCAGGGACGTTCAGTTCCTCCGCGCGAACACCGATCACAAAATCAAGGCCACGCTGCCGGGCCCATTTACGATGTCGCAGCAGGCGCAGGACGACTACTACCGCGACGAGGAGGCGTTCGCGCTGGCGCTCGCTGAAGCGGTCAACGCCGAGGTGCGCGACCTCTTCGCGGCAGGCGCCGACGTGGTGCAGCTGGATGAGCCCTATCTGCAGGCCAGATCGGAGAAGGCAAAGAAATTCGCGATCAAGGCCATCAACCGAGCGCTGATGGGAATCACAGGGGAAACCGCGCTCCATACCTGCTTTGGCTACGCGCACATCGTCCATTCCCGCCCCAACGGATATCCATTTCTCGAGGAGCTCGCCGACGTCGAGGTCGGCATGATCTCGATGGAGTCGGCACAGCAGAAAGTCGACCTTTCGGTGCTCAAGAGTCTCGCCGGCAAACGGCTGATCGTCGGGATCATCGACCTTGCCGACGACAGCCCCGTGGAGGACGTGAACACGTTGGTGGGCCGGATTCGCAACGCGCTCAAGTTCGTGGCGGCCGACCGTTTGATCCTCGCTCCGGACTGCGGAATGAAATACCTGCCGCGCGCTACAGCGTTCGCCAAGCTCTCCGCCCTCGCCCAGGCGGCGGGAAAGGTGCGCGCGGAGCTTTAAATACGCTCGGGAGCGCGCGTGCCGGTGCTTGATAGCACTTGATACCTCGGATCCCCTATCAATTTGGTGTGCGTAGGAGAAAAGCGCCGAACATCGGAGCGGTGAAGGCGATCCGCGCTCGTTCGGGCCTGTAGACCAGGCCCTTCTGGATCAGCGCGCTGACCGTCGGTTGTAGCTCGTTGTTGCGCTTGCCCGAGGCTTGCTGCATCTGCTCGATGGTCGCGCTCTCTCCGAACTTAGCGATGTCGCGCATCAACAGGCGTTCATGCGGTGACGCTCTGACATAGCGCGCCCGGAAGAAGCCCGCATCCAGCGTGGACAGGATGCGCGGACGCAGGCGCCGCAGGTCGAGCATGGTGATGGTCTCCCCTGTGGAGCCGGTCCACAGGGCGTCGCCGTAGACCTGGATGAAAAACGGGTAGCCGCCGCTGTCGGCCATGACCGCATCGACGACGTCGTCCGCGTAGCGGCGGCCCAGCCTGACCGCAGGGTCGGCGAGTGCGGCTCTATCCTCCGGCGGCCTTAGATTGCCGAGCTCCTGGGTCGAGAACATGCGCTCTGAATAGCTCTTCGAGCGCGACAGGTTGTCGACCACTGGCGGCAGTCCGCAGAGCATCAGCATCATCGGCAGGCTGCGCTGCTGCACGGCCGACGTGGCGCTAAGGAGTGCGCTCAGCGTGAGGTCGCCAGTCTTTTCCCTCACGACATGGAACTCGTCGTAGCGCAGGACCAAGCCCTTGAATTCGCTCCTGGTGCAGAGCTCGCAGATGTGGGTCAGGGCTTCACGTAGGTCATCGTCGAGGCGCCGCGGCGCTTCACCGCGGCGCCGCTTGGTGTCCACGCTGACCTTGAACTCGCCATAGCTGACGGTCAGCGCGCCCACCAGGTCCACGGCCGCCTGCAGCATCTGCCCGGCCTTGTCCCGCAGGCGCGTCGACAAGCTCAGCTTCCTCAGCGCGCGATTGACGTCGGTGAGGACCGCGTTCGCGAAAGCGGGCGGCTCCGCGTCGCTCTCGGAGAATTCGCGATCGATCACGATCCAGCCTGCCGACTCCGCCTCGCCTTGCATTCGGTTCAGCAGCACAGTCTTCCCCACTCCCCGCAACCCGGTGATGAGGACGTTGCGCGGATGCCGAGGGTTCTTCAAGAAGCCGCGAACCGTCTCGATCTGCTCTTCCCGATCTCCCAGGTAGGGCGGGTCGATGCCGTTGCCTGGGCGATACGGCGTGGGGGCCCATACGGCTGCCATTTGATAGCCAATGATAAGGCGGCGGACTTATCATCTTGGGCGCGCCGATTCTGCCGGCCTATGCGAACATTTGCTCGCTATGGCGCTGACGCCGATAGATCTCGGGCTCAACGAAGCCGCGCCCATGACCCTCGTGATCGACCTGAACTGCGCCTTCGCCTCGATCGAGCAGCAGCACGATCCGCTGCTGAGGGGCAAGCCCCTGGCAATCGCCGCCTACGCCACGGATGCGGCCACCATTGTGTCCTCATCGCGAGAGGCCCGAGACCTCGGCATCAAGACTGGAATGCGGGTATTCGAGGCCAAAGCCATCTACCCACGGATCCTGGTGATGGAGCCCAACCCGCCCCGATACCGGGACGCCTCGGACACCTTGATCGAGATCCTGCTGCGCCATAGCCCGGACGTGCTGCGCATGTCGATCGACGAGGCGTCGATGAACCTGGCCGGCACCCCCAACCTGGTGAAGCTCGGCCCGGAGGGAGTCGGCCGCGCGATCAAGGCCGC
>DATCPU010000446.1:0-18804 GCA_036569925.1 Candidatus Dormiibacterota bacterium | reverse complement strand
GTGTTTGCATCGGCGCTTGCCTTCTATATCCAGACGTGGGCCCAGGCTCACATCGATGCAAGTCGGACGGCGCTCATCATCGCCATGGAGCCGGCCTGGGCGGTGGCCGCTGCGGTGGTGCTGGCCGGTCAGAGGTTTGGTTTGCTCCAGGCCGCGGGGGCGGCGCTCGTCCTTGCCGCGATAGTTGGTCACGAACTCGCGCCCCTAAAATTCAAGACTCCTGAACATGAGCCCATCGAGACATAGCGGATACGTACCCCAGGACATCGAGCCCAAGTGGCAGAAGGTGTGGGCCGACCGCGGGGTGATGAAGGCGGCTGACGACTCGCCTAAGCCCAAGTTCTATGACCTCGTGATGTATCCGTACCCCTCGGGCGATCTCACTGTGGGGCATGCGCGCAACTACGTGATGGGCGACGTGCTCGCGCGCATGAAGCGCATGCAGGGGTTCGAGGTGCTGCACCCGTTTGGCTGGGATGCGTTTGGGCTGCCGGCCGAGAATGCGGCGATGAAGAGGGGCGGCATGCACCCTGAGACCTGGACCCTCGGCAACATCGCCAAGGGCAGGCAAGAGCTGAAGATGATGGGAATCCTGTACGACTGGGACCGCGAGGTCACAACGTGCCTGCCGGACTACTACAAGTGGAACCAGTGGCTCTTCGTCCTTTTCTATGAGCGTGGGTTGGCCTACCGCGCGATGGCGCCTGTGAACTGGTGCCCCGTGGACAAGACGGTGCTCGCGAACGAGCAGGTCATCAACGGTCGTTGCTGGAGGCATCCTGACGTCGAAGTCGAGAAGCGCGACCTGGAGCAGTGGTTCTTCAAGATCACGGATTACGCGGATCGCCTGCTGGACGACCTGCAGCTGCTCGACCAGTGGCCCGCGAAGGTGAGGCTGATGCAGACGAACTGGATCGGTCGCAGTAGTGGTGCGGAGGTCGATTTTCCGATCGCGGGACTGAACGACGAGCCGATTCGCGTGTACACAACGCGGCCGGACACGCTGTTCGGGGCGACTTTCATGGTGCTGGCGCCGGAGCATCCGCTGGTGGAACGAATCACCACAGACAAGCAGCGCAACACGGTGCGTGAATACGTGGCGCGCGCGCGTAAGGCGAGCGACATCGATCGGCTGTCGACAGAGCGTGAGAAGAGCGGCGTCGCCACCGGCGCCTTCGCCATCAATCCGGTCAACGGAGAGAAGATTCCGATCTGGGTCGCGGACTACGTGCTCATGACCTACGGGACCGGCGCGATCATGGCGGTGCCGGCTCACGACGAGAGGGACTTCGAGTTCGCCGAGCGATTCGGTCTGCCGATCCGTGAGGTGATCGCGCCTGCCGGTGGATCAGCGCATGCCCGCGAGCTGCGCTCTGCTTATGTCGGACCGGGCTTGATGGTCAATAGCGGCGAGTTCAATGGCCTCGACTCGGCGACGGGTATCGAGCGTGTGATCGCGTGGCTCGAGCAGAAGGAACTTGGCAAGCGCGCTGTCAAGTTCAGGCTGCGCGACTGGCTGATCTCGCGGCAGCGCTATTGGGGCACGCCGATTCCGATGGTCTACTGCGAGGTCGACGGCATCGTGCCGGTGCCGTTAGAACAGCTTCCCGTGGTCCTGCCCAAGGAGTACAAGCCGCTGTCGGAGAACGCGGAGTTCTTCCGCACGAAGTGCCCCGTGTGCGGACGCGATGCGCGGCGAGAGACGGACACGATGGACACGTTCATCGACTCGTCCTGGTATTTCCTCCGCTACGCAAGTCCGAAGGATGCGGCAGAGCCGTTCGACTCTGAGCTGGCGAATCACTGGATGGCGGTCGATCAGTACACGGGTGGCGTGGAGCACGCGATCCTCCACCTGCTGTACTCGCGGTTTTTCGTCAAGGTGCTGCACGACGCGGGCATGTTGAAAGTGTCCGAACCTTTCATGCGTCTTTTCAACCAGGGCATGGTCAAACGGTTCGGACAGGTGATGTCGAAGTCGGCCGGCAACGGGGTGTCACCGGACGAGCTGGTGGCCAAACAGGGTGCCGATGCCGGGCGGATCTACGAGATGTTCATCGGGCCGCCCGAAGAGGATGTCGAGTGGACGGACGCTGGATTGAACGGAGTCGTGCGCTTTCTACAGCGCGTATGGCGGTTGGTCCTGGAGCCTGAGTCGATTGTGGTGGAGGGCAGCGGCGCGGACGGCACCCTGTTGGATCGCAAGGCGGCTCAAACAGTCAAGAAGGTCACCGAGCATTTCGACGAGCTGCGGTTCAACACTGCTGTGGCTGCGCTGATGGAGCTCGCGAACGCCATGCAATCGCATCTGCAGAACGGGGGCGCACGCGACGCGACGTGGGATTCGTCGATGCGTGTTTTGGTCAAGCTGCTCAACCCTCTCGCGCCTCACATGTGCGAAGAGATGTGGGAGAAGTTGGGCGAGCGAGGCATGCTCGCCGATGCGGCGTGGCCCGAATACGATGCGGATGCGGCCGCGGTCCCCGAGGTGACGGTCGTCGTTCAGGTCGCGGGCAAGCTGCGCGATCGGCTCACCTTGCCGGTGGGTACTCCAGAGGCAATCGTGCTCGCTGCGGCGCTCGCGAGCGATAGGGTTCAGGCCCAGTTCGACGGGCGGCGGCCGTCTAAGGTGGTGTTCGTCCAGGACCGGCTGATCAACCTGGTCCCGTAGGCCCGCCGGGTTCTAGGCGGCTGCTCGCATCCCGGTGTCGATGACGAAGTCGGCTGCGATCGAGGCCCCGGCATTCACCGTCAGCGTTTGCGGCCCGCTCACGATGCGCGCGAAGCTCGCGGTGGTCACGTTCCAGGTGCCGGACGGCAAGTCGATCGAGTAGGCGCCGGAAGCATCGGTCTTGGTCACAAGGGTGGTGCTGCCGTCGGTGAAAACGAGCTCGAGCCCGGGGATTGGCGTTTCGCCGCACCCATGGGCGGTGGGCTCAGGTGGGCAGACAATTGACGTTGCGGGGCACGGTTGGACGCTGTCCTGTGCAGGGCCTCCACAGCCGAGAGCGAATATCTGGCCGTGAACGTTGCCGGTCTCGCTCCCTGGCCCGGGGAAGCGGTAGGCGCCGCAGGCGGCGGCACCGCCCAGGATCGCGACCGCAAGCGCAAGCAGCACGGCTGTTCTCATCGAGGACAGAACGCTGCCCAATGGCTCTGGGTCACGCCTCGACTGGCGGCGCCGCTCGCGTGGCTCCCTGCGCGTGACCTGCAAACGACCTCGTTCGCGTAGTGTTGTGGCGCTCGCGCCGAGCCCTCTCGATGCGGCGCTCCGTCGCACACAATTGAAACCAGGCGATCCCGAGTAGCCAAGCGGTAAGGCAGGGGACTTTGGATCCTCGACCGAAGGTTCGAATCCTTCCTCGGGAACCAGGCTTCCGCCACTGTTAACAGGCTGGGTTCCGCCCCGACCCCCGGCTGGATAGCTTCGTGCCATGCGCAATCGCTTCCAGGTCGTCCCAGGCTGGAAAGGGCTTCTGGCCCTCGGGCTGCCACTGCTCATTGCCATCGGCAGCGTGGTCGGCGCGTACTTCTATTCGCTGTCCGCATCGGCGGCCGTCGCCCAGCCGCCCGCACCCGTTGCCCCGGCTCTTGAGCTGCCGCCAACGAGCGGCCTGCTCGTCGATGTGGTCGGGGCCGTCGTCCGGCCGGGCCTCTACCGATTGCCCCGGGGTGATCGGGTGTACGACGCGATCGCTGCGGCGGGAGGCCTGACCGGGTACGCCGATTCGACCCGGCTTCCCAATCTCGCCGGCCGGCTCAAGGACGGGGAACAGGTCAAGGTCCCGCTGGTCAAAGGCGCGCCGGGAGGCACAGTGATCAATCGCACGAGCCTCAACACTGCAACCGCCGACGAGCTGGCCCTGGTGCCCGGCTTCACCGAAGCATTCGCCCAGGATGTCGTCGATTACCGCACCAACTTCGGAGGGTTCCAGGCGACCAGCGAGCTGGTCGACATCCTGGGGATGAGCGAGTCCGACTACGTGATCGCGCGCCGCTACCTCACCCTGTGATCGACTCCGCGGCCCAGCCGAGCCGGACATGGCGTCTCGCGCGGTACCCGGCGCTTGTCGTTGCCACCACCTGGTCGACAGCGCTGGCGGCCGCAGTCGTCCTGGCACCCTCCGAACCGGCGCTGGGCGGCGTCGCGCTCGGGCTGGCCGTCCCCTGCATGGGCCTTGCCTTGGTGGTCAGGCCGGCGGTGATCGCAATCGCCGTTGCTTGCGCACTGATGGCGATCGGGAGGGCGGAACTTCCCCCGGCAGACGCTCAGGCTGCCGGCCGCGCGCACGCCGCGGCCGGCCAGACCGTGACGATCACAGGTCGCGTCGCTGACGACAGCCATCCGGCCGCCGGCGGCTCCGAGGCGCTCATCGAGCCCGACAGGATTGCGGGCATCGCCACCTCTATGACGGGTATCGGCAACCTGCTGGTGCGCTGGCGCGGCCCCACCGAGGCCGCGTTTGGTGACTCGGTGCAGGCAAGTGGGAAGCTCACGATCCCGCGCGACCTGCCGACCTTCGATCGGCGAACGTACTTGGCCCAGCGCCATGTCTACCTCGAGCTGGACGCGACAAGCTTCGATTTTGTCGCTTCAGGCTCCGGCCTCGCAGGTCTACCGGGATGGCTGCGCACGCACTACGTGGCAGCGTTCGACCAAGCACTCCCCGCGCCTCACGCGTCAATGCTGCTTGGGATCGTCCTGGGCGTGCGCCAAGGCATCCCCGTCAACCTTCAAAACGCACTCATCGCCACGGGCCTCATCCACCTTCTGGTTCTGAGCGGTCTCAAGGTCGCGGTCTTCGCGCGAATCGTCCAGGGCGCCCTGAGGCCCTTTCTCGGCAAACATGCCACCTGGCCGGCAATTGCCCTCATTGGCCTCTACGCGCTGGTGGGTGGCGCCACCCCAGCCGCCATCCGAGCGGCAATCATGGGCGGGCTGGCGATCGCCGCTTCGCGCCTCGGCCGGCCATCGCACGTGTGGACCTCGCTCGCCTTGACCGGCGCAGCCTTGTTGGCGTGGCATCCCGAACTTGCCTGGGATGTCGGTTTCCAACTCTCGTTCGCCGGAACCGCGGCGATCATTCTTCTGACGCCCGCGATCGAAGCGCGTTTGCCACGACTTCCGGCGCTGCTGCGCGAGCCTTTTGCAGTCACCTGCGCGGCGCAGGTCGGAACCCTGCCGATGATGGCGACGGACTTCCACGTTCTGTCACCCATCGCGCCGCTTGCCAATGCGCTCACATTGCCCATCCTTCCGGCACTGGTCGTGATCGGGCTTCTGCTCTGCCCGCTGGCCGTCGTACCCGACATCGCCCGCCTTGTTGCACTACCTGTAGCCGGCATGCTCGCCTACATCGAACAGGTCTCGTTTCTGCTGGCGCGCATCCCGGCAGCTGCGATCGCAATCCCACGCTTTCCGACCTGGGCCGGCCTGGCTTACTATTCTGCCCTCGCTCCTGGAATCGCTGCCTTGCGGAGCGCCGGTCGGAAACGCGCCATCGGGATCGCGTCGGCGGTGGCTGCGCCAACCCTCATCGCGACTGTCGCTTTTGGCGCCTGGGCAAATTCACCGCCCCAGGCAGCGGTCCTCAATGTCGGCGATGGCCAATCAGTCCTGTTCCGTGGACCGCATGGCGCGATCCTTGTCGATGCCGGCCCCAGTCCGCAGCGGCTCGCGGACGAGCTGGGAGCGCAGCTTCCGCCCTGGCAATCGAGGCTCGACGCAATTGCGGTTACCGCCCCGACCATTGGGCATGTGGGCGGTTTCGTGGGTCTCGATCGTCCGGCTTCCACCTTCATGGTTCCCGACGCCGATCTGACCGGCACGGCATGGCGAACGGCCGCATACGAAGCAGCAGCCGGCGGCGCGACGGTCCGCAGGGTGCAAGCCGGCACGACGTTCTCAATCGCAGGCTTCACCTTGGAGGCGCTCTCGCCCGAGCCCGGATCGCCGGGAGACGTCGTGGGCGCCGCCTACCTTGCGTTTCGCGTGATCGCTCCATCGGGCCGCAGCTTTTGCGACCTCAGCGATCTCGACATCGACGCCCAGACCATCGCCGCTGCACGGCTTCGGGGGCCGTGCTCATACCTGCTGATCCCAGGAGGCGGCCGAAGCGCGCTGTCCCCAGAACTCGAGCGTGCTGCGGGACAGCAGGCGCAGCTCATCGCGTCGCGCTCGACCGGGCGTCTCGCCCTGGGTTTTCCCCCCACAGTTCTGCGGACGGACCAGGAGGGCACCATAACCCTGCCAATGTGACGCGATTGAGGGTCGCGGTTACGATCGATCGCATGGCGAAGGGAAAGGCACCGCGACGGGCCGTCTTGTTGGTGCACGGCGAGGAGCGGTTCCTGGTCGACGAGAAGGCGCGTGCCACTCTAGAAGACTGGAGCAAAAAGCTCGTGTCGGACTTTGGCGCAGACACCCTCGAAGGTCAGGGCCTCACCCTGTCGAGGTTGCATGATGCGATCCTGCAGGCGCCGTTCCTGGATCCATATCGGGTCGTCTTTGCCCGTATGGCGGCCGCCGCTCGCGCCGAAGCCCTCGCTCCCGCCCTTGCGGAAATACCGCCCACTACCCGCGTCCTCATCACTGTGGCTGGACGCGTTTCCGCGGCCGGCAAGCTCGCGAAGGCGGTGATAGCCGCTGGCGGATCGGTTGAGGAGATGGCGCCTTTGAAAGGCCGAGCGCTCAGCGAGTGGGCCGCTAAGCGGGCTGTCGACCACGGCCTCACACCCGCGATTGCGGCTCAGGTCGTGCGCGTGACGCCGCCCGACCTCAGCATCGTCGACTCCGAGCTCACCAAGCTGGCCGCCTACAAGGCATCGGGCGCCCGGCTCACGGCCGAAGCAGTGGCGGAGCTTCTTGCCGGTGGCCGCGAGGACGAGATATTCAAGCTCACGGACAACCTCCTGCCGCATCCGACAGCAGACGCGCTCAAGATCGCCAGGAGTCTCACGCGCGGCGGGCTGCAACCGACCTCGGTCGCCTATCGCATGGCGCGACACGTCGCGCTTGTGCTGCAGGTCCGCGCGCGCCAGGACCGTGGGGAATCGTTGTCCGACGTGCAGGAAAAGATGTCGGAGCACCGCTTCGTCTTGCAGAAGGCGTACGACGCCGCGAAGGATGCCGACCCAGAACGGTTGGAGGCGGCTCTAGGGGCGATCCGCGACTACGAATGGGAGGTCAAATCCGGCCAGATCGACGCAGAGCTCGGGCTGGACGTACTCCTCGCGAGGCTCTGAACCGAGCCGGAAACCTACTTCTTTTTGGTTGAGGCCGCTGGAGCCGCACTCTTGGCCGCCGGCTTGACAGATCCGCGCTTCGCGGCAGGCTTTGTCGCGACGGCGGCAACCTTCTTGACCTTGCCTGCGCCCGCCGCAGGGGAGCTGGCCGCCGACACCGCCAGTTTGGAAAGCTGCTTGGCCAAGCGCGATTTGCGCCGAGCTGCGTTGTTTCGGTGCAGGACGCCTTTCGAGGCCGCCCGATCGAGAGATTGAATTGCTTCGAGCGCGATGGCGTAGCGCTCGGATTCCGCAATCGGTCCGCCGACCAGGGTGCGGCGTGCCTTGACGACCTTCGTCTTCACCTCTGAGCGCAGGGCGCGATTGCGCAGCGCTCGGCGCACGCCGGAGCGCGCCTGCTTCTTTGCGGAGGCCGTTCGCTTAGCCATGTGATTACTCCAGGTGGGTCAACAGGGGAGGGGTAGAACGAGAGCCCGAATCTAGGATTATATAGGTCAGTGGAGTTCGAGCTCGGCGGCAAGCGGCCATCAGTCCATCCCGACGCGTACATCGCCCCGACCGCAGTCCTCATCGGAGACGTTGATATCGGTCCGGGCGCAAGCGTCTGGTTTGGCGCGGTCTTGCGCGGCGACGAGGCCCAGATCAAAGTCGGCGCAGGCGCCAACATCCAGGACAACGCGGTGATCCACTGCTCTCAAAATCTGCCGACGCTCATCGAAGAAAACGCCAGCGTTGGCCACTCCGCGCAGCTCGAAGGGTGCACCGTCGAGGAGGGCGCGGTCGTGGGCATGGGCGCGACGATGCTTCAGCGCAGCCGGCTGGGTAAGGGTTCGTTGCTGGCCGCAGGCGCGGTGCTCGGCGAAGGCAGCGAGGTGCCTGCGGGCCACATGGCGGCCGGAGTCCCGGCCACCGTGAAGAAGCCGCTCGATGGCTCCTCGGGTAACTGGGTTGGAATCACGGCGCAGCACTATCGCGACCGGGCGGTCGCATACAGAGAGAAGCTGCGTCTCATTCGCAGTTGACGTTGGTCGTGCCGGCGCGCGCCAAGCTCAATCTCGACCTGGCAGTGCTGTCGCGCACCGACGATGGCTACCACGATGTGCGCACCCAGATCCAGGCCGTCGCGCTGCACGACCTCCTCGAGCTAAAGCGCGCCGATCGCACGACGATGACCGCCGCGGGCCCGCATCGCATAGATCCCGACCAGAACTCGGTGCGAAAAGCCCACCAGGCGCTTGAGAGCGCCGCCGGTCGTGAGCTTCCAACGGCCTTTCATCTCGACAAATGCATTCCCCCTGGCTCAGGCATGGGCGGCGCCAGCTCGGACGCGGCGGCAGCACTCAGGGGGCTCGCAGCACTTCACAACATCAGCGCCGACCTCGCCAAAATCGCGGCCACCGTCGGCGCCGACGTGCCGTTCTTTCTGAAGGGCGGCGCTGCCATTGCAGAGGGTCGCGGCGAGCGCATCACCGCGATGCCGGCAGAGGCCGGGTGGTTCGCGATCGCCTGGCCCGACATTGAGCTTTCAACCGCCGATGTGTACCGCGCCTGGGATGACGTGAAGGGCGACGGCCAGAACCAGCTGCGTAATGCAGCCGAGCATATCGAGCCGCGACTTCGTGATTTCGCGAAGCGGTTGGGTGCGGGCTGGCAGATGACGGGCAGCGGCTCTGCTTTCTTCGCTCGCTGCGAAGACGAGCGATCCGCTCGACACGCAGTTGTCAAGGTCGATGGCTGGACCGCGGTAACGCACTCAGTGGGGCCGTGGGGATGACAACGCCGAACACGCCCAACCCGGAAACCGCACCAAGCGCATCGACTCCACCTATGCGCAGCGCGTACTCGAGTGCGGCTCTGTGGACCGCTGTTTGGGCGGGCAAGGCTACCGCCGCCCTGTCGAGGATCAGTGGGCGCGGGGGCGGCACCACGTTGCCGGGCGACGTCGCACGGCTCATCGATCCGCATGTCCTCCGAAAGCTGTCGAGCGACCTGAAATTCGGGTCGATAGTCATCACCGGCACCAACGGCAAGACCACGACGGCGCGGCTCATCGCCTGGTTGCTCGAAGGCGCCGGGCATAGGGTCGTTTCGAACCGCTCGGGCGCCAACCTCATCTTCGGCGTCACCGCCGCCGCTCTCAAGAGCGCAGGTGGCGGGGGGCACATGCGTGCCGACTGGGGCGTATTCGAGATCGACGAGGCAAGCCTCCCCAAGGCCATCGACGAGATCCAGCCGAAGGCCGCGCTCGTGCTCAATCTGTTCAGGGATCAGCTCGACCGGTACGGCGAGCTCGAATCGATCGCTAAGAAGATCGAAGGCGCACTCGCCAACCTGCCTGCCGGCAGTCACGCGCTCCTGAACGCCGATGACCCGCGTGTGGCCGAGATCGGCTCGAACCTCGAGCACGCACCGCTGTGGTTCGGCCTCGACGACACCACCGTGGCCGAGCACGAGCTGCCCCACGCCGCCGACGCGAGGACCTGCCCGCGCTGCGGCGCGAGCCTCATCTTCGACGCCGTGTACGTCGGCCACGATGGCGTTTACCGCTGCCCCAACGGGGATTTCCAACGCCCCATACCAGACATCACGGCACAAAAAATCACGCTCGACGGCTTCGACAACATCGCGATGACCATGCACTCAACTGACGACCAGAGAATCGCTCTCCCCCTCGGCGGCCTTTACAACGCGTACAACGTCCTCGCGGCCTACACCGCCGGCATCACGCTCGGCCTCGAGCCCGGGTACATCGCCCAACGCCTGCAAAACTTCCGCGCCGCCTTCGGCCGGCAGGAGCGAATGGAGTTCCGTGGCCGGCACCTGAACCTCGTCCTTTCAAAGAACCCGGCCGGTTTCAACGAGACCCTACGCACCGCCGTCGACCTCGCCAAGGGCAACAACTTCCTCATTGCCCTGAACGACCGCAAGGCTGACGGCACCGACGTCTCCTGGATCTGGGACGTCGACTTCGAGCGCCTCCAGGGCAAAGCGCGCGCGCTCATTCCCGGCGGCAACCGGGCCAATGACCTGGCGGTCAGGTTCAAATACGCCGGCGTCGACGCCTCACCGCCGGAAACGGATCCTGGCAAGGCACTTGACGCCCTCGTCAAGGCCACGCCCGAAGGCGAAACCGCCCACCTGCTGTGCACGTACACGGCGATGCTCGATCTACGCGCCGAGCTGGTCAGGCGCGGTTGGGCGAAGCCCTACTGGGAAACTTAAGCAAGTGCCAAGGACGACAACCCGCAAGCCAAGGTTCATCGTCGGCTGGCTATACCCCGATCTCATGAACATCTACGGAGACCGCGGCAACATCCTCACGCTGCTAAAGCGTGCGGAATGGCGGGGCTACGACGCGCGCCTGGTGGAGCTGGTCCGCGGCAACATCCAGCAGATGGAGGACGTGGACGTCTTCTTCTTCGGCGGCGGGCAGGACCGCGAGCAAGCACTCGTGTACGAAGACTTGCTCGAGCACAAACAGGTCCCACTGGAACGCGCGGTGAACGCGGGTGCGGCGGTGCTTGCCGTGTGCGGCGGCTATCAGCTTCTCGGTCACTACTACCAAACCGCCGACGGCGAGCGCTTTCCCGGAATCGGTTTGATCGACGTGAGAACAGAAGCCGGCAAGAAACGCTTCATCGGCGATGTCGTCGTCGACACGCAGATCGAAGGCCTCACTCCCAGCACGCTGGTCGGGTTCGAAAACCACAGCGGCCGAACTTTCCTCGGGCCGACGGCCAAGCCGCTTGGCAGGGTCAGGCTCGGCTTCGGCAACAACGGCAGCGACGGCAGCGAAGGCTACCTGCAGGGCGGAGTGTTAGGCACCTATCTCCACGGGTCGCTGTTGCCGAAGAACCCGCACCTGGCCGACCACCTGATGCGGAGCGCCCTCAGACGGCGCGGCGTCGCGGACCTTTCACCCCTCGACGATTCGGTGGAGATGGCCGCGCATGAGCGGATTCTCGAGCGCGCGCCCCACGTGCCGCACGGGCCGCACGCACCTTCGACCCAGCCGGCGCAGCCGGCGCCGCCACAACCACCTTCTCACGCCCCCCACGAGTCCCAGCCCCGTTAGAGCGTTGACCTGCCGGCGACGCGACAGCAGAACCAACCTTCGGAGTCAGGGCCTCTCGCAAAACCTGGTCGATCGAATCGATCAGAACGAGCTCCATCTCGCCACGCAGGTCGGCCGGTATGTCGTCGAGGTCCGCCTCGTTGCGGGTCGGCAGCAGCACTCGCCGGATTCCCGCGCGGTGCGCGCCCAACACCTTTTCCTTGATGCCTCCAATCGGCAGCACCCGACCGCGCAAAGTGATCTCGCCTGTCATTGCGATGTCATCACGCGCGGGACGTCCGGTGAGGATCGACGCCATCGCGGTCAACACAGTCACACCCGCTGACGGTCCTTCTTTCGGCTGCGCCCCCGCAGGCACATGCACGTGGATGTCGTTCTTGTCGAACAACGTGGGGTCGATACCGATGTCAGCAGCGCGAGCTTTCAGGTAAGACAGCGCTGCCGCCGCCGACTCCTTCATCACATCGCCGAGCTGGCCGGTGAGCTTGAGCTCACCCTTACCCGGCGTCAACGCCGCCTCCACGAAGATGATCTCTCCGCCCGTCGGCGTCCAAACCAGGCCGGTTGCAACTCCAGGCCGGTCGATGCGCTCGCGGATATCGTCGTAGAAGCGCCGTTTGCCGAGCGCAGCGCGCACGCGACGGACATCGACCGCCTTGCGCCCAGGGCGCTTGCCCACGGCCATGTCAGCCACGGCACGCCGCATGACCGATGCGATCTCGCGCTCCAGGTTGCGCACGCCGGCTTCGCGCGTGTACTCGCGAATGATCACGCGAACCGCGTCTTCAGCCAGCGTGATCTCGCCAGGCCGCAAGCCGTGCGACAGCCACTGCTTCGGAACGAGGAAGCGCTCGGCGATCTGCACCTTCTCCTCCTCGGTGTAGCCGGAGAGATTCAGCACCTCCATACGGTCGCGCAGGGCGGGCGGGATGGTCTCCAGCGAGTTGGCGGTGGTGATGAACATGACCTTTGACAGGTCGAATGGCACGTCGAGGTAGTTGTCGCGGAAATCCTTGTTCTGCTCGGGGTCGAGCACTTCCAGCAGAGCCGACGATGGATCGCCACGCCAGTCCGAACCGATCTTGTCCACCTCGTCGAGGATGAACACGGGGTCATTCGACTCGGCGCGTCGGATGGCCTGCAGGATGCGACCGGGCATCGCGCCGATGTAGGTGCGGCGGTGACCGCGTATCTCGGCCTCGTCGTGCACGCCGCCGAGTGAGGCACGCGCGAACTTTCGGCCCATCGCACGTGCGATGGATTGCCCCAGCGATGTCTTGCCCACGCCGGGAGGTCCGACGAAGCAAAGGATTGGCTCGCGCCCGCGTTCGGTGGACTTGCGCAGCTGCTTGAGGCGGCGCACCGCAAGGTGCTCGACGATGCGCTGCTTGACCTTGTCCAGGTCGTAGTGGTCGGCGTCGAGGATCTCGCGAGCCTTCGTCACATCGACCTCGGCACCAGTCGACGTGTTCCAGGGCAGCGCGACGATGAGCTCCAGGTAGGTGCGGATCACCGACGACTCCGGGGATGCCGACGGAATCCGTTCCAGCCGCGCGATCTCGCGGTCCGCTTCGCGCTGCGCTTCGGGCGGAAGGCCCGCCTTGACGATTCGCTCGCGCAGCTCGCCGAGCTCGCCGAGCTCCGAATCCAGCTCGCCCAGCTCGCGCTGGATCGCCTTGAGCTGCTCGCGCAGGAAGTATTCGCGCTGCGCCTTGCCCATCGACTCTTCGGCCTGGGTCTGGATCTTGCGGCCAAGCTCCAACACCTCTAGCTCGTGCGCCATGTGAGCGAGCAGCCGCTCTAGCTTGACCTTCGCCGAATCGAGCTCGAGGATCTCCTGCCTCTGCTCGGTGGTGAGGCGGGTGTGATTGGCGATGTAGTACGCCAGGTGCAGAGGATCGTCGATCGCCGCCGCGCCCGCGGACAGCTCCGCCGGCAGGTGTGGAGCAAGCGAGACCAGCTGCTGGAACATCGAGATCGCACGCCGCATCAAGGCTTCGCGCTCGATGGCGGGGATGGTGGCGTGGGCCTCCGGCAGCATCTCCACCGCGCAGGTGAGGTAGGGCTCCTCGGAGATGGCGGCGGTCAGCTTGATCCGGCGCAGCCCGAGCACGGCGAGCTGCACTGTCCCGTCCGGCAGCTTGAGCATGTGCTGCACGCGCACCATCGCGCCGATGTGGTGGATGTCGTCGAAGCCCACCTCCTCGAGGTGCTCATCCAGCTGGGTGGCGACTGCGATGTGGCGTTCCGACCCGGTCAGCTCGTCCAGCAGCTGTAGCGAGCGCTTCCGGCCAACCGACAGCGGAATGAAGATGCGCGGAAAAACCACCGTGGACTTCAGCGGCAGCACGGGTAGATGCGAAGGCACCGCTCCCTCCAAATTGACCGCCGGCATCTCAGCCACGGCTCGATTATCCCCCGCCGGGGCCCTCCCTCCTCCAACGTCGGCGCCCTCCCCCTCGCCAACGCACCTTGCGGGCCCACTTTGAGCGCAAGGAGCGCGCGCCACAACCCGGGCTGTTAAGACCCGAGCCACCTGAAACCCCAACCGCCACGCGCCCAACCCCGGTCAACGACACACAACAAAAGCCCCCACGGGGCGACAAACGACCGACCGTATAATTCGCTCACCCTGACTAGGAACCTCGCCTCCCCATTCCCCTGGGGTCCCCGCGCGCGATGCGCTCAACGCGCTCGAAGTGGCGGAACGCCGGACGCAATGTGACCCGCCCCCTGACCGCCGTCATCCTCGCCGCCGGTCACGGCACCCGAATGCGCTCGAGCACCCCCAAGGTGCTGCATCCCATCCTCGGCCGCCCCATGGTGGACTGGGTCATCAACGCCCTCACCGAAGCCGGCGCCAAGGACATCAAGGTCATCGTCAGTCCCCACCAGGTCGACCTCGCGGCCCACCTCGAGGGCAAAGCCAAGGTCGTGTATCAGCGAGAGGCCCAAGGCACCGCGCATGCCCTTCAGCAGCTGGACCCGAAGGACCTGAACGGCAAGGACATCCTCGTCGCCAACGGCGACGCACCCCTCATCACCGCCGACACCTTCAAGCGGCTCATCGAAGCCCATCGAGAAGCGAAGGCACCCGCGACCCTCGCCAGCGTCGAGGACTCACGACGCGACGACGCCCGCATCGTCCGCGCAACGAATGGCGACTTCGAAAGAATCGTCGAGCGCAAGGACGCCGGCGACGAGCTGAAAAAGACCAACCACGAGATCAACGTGGGCATCTATTGCTTCGACGGCGCAAAACTGATCGAGGCGCTGGGCCACATAACAAACGACAACAAGGCCGGCGAGTTCTACCTCACCGACGTGTTCCAGCACCTGAAACCAACAACCATCGTCACGATCGACGACCCCGACGAAGCCACTGGCGTCAAAGATCGAGTCAAGCTGGCGATGGCCACCGTAACCATGCGCCAGAGAATCCTCAATCACCACATGCGAGAAGGCGGCGTCACCATTACCGACCCCACCACCACCTTCATCGACGCCACAGTGACCATCGGACAGGACACGACCATCGAGCCCTTCAGCGTCATCAAGGGCAACACGGAGATCGGCCAGGAGTGCCGCATCGGCCCGCACGTCTACATAGAGGACGCGAAGATCGGCGACCGATCGGACTGCGGCCCCTTCGCCAAGCTCAGACCTGGGACCGAGATCGCGGAAGACGTCCACATAGGGAGCTTCGCCGAGCTCGTCCGAACCAAGGTGGGGAGGGGCAGCGCCGTGCCGCACGTCTCCTACCTGGGCGACACCGACCTCGGCGAGGACGCCAACATTGGAGCCGGCACGATCACCGCCAACTTCGATGGCACCAGGAAGAACCGCACAGTGATCGGCGACGGCGCCTTCGTCGGCGTCGACACCATGCTCGTCGCCCCCGTCAAACTGGGCAGAGGCGCTCGCACCGGGGCCGGCTCGGTGGTGACCAAGGACGTCCCCGACGGTGCCACAGCAGTCGGAGTTCCCGCTAGGGTGATACGCAAGAAAACCGTGGACGACGCAAAGTGATCGCCAGATGATCGGGAGACTGACCACCGCCGTCGAGTTCACAGGCGAAGAGGCCTCCCCGTGGGGCGCCCTGAAGCTGATCGGCGGGAGCGCCAACCCGGGCCTCGCCCAGCGGATCTCGGACCAGCTTCAGGTCCCCATCACCGATGCGAGGCTGCGTCGATTCCCCGACGGCGAGATCAACGTCAAGATCGAGGACTCGATGCGCGGCCACGACGTGTTTGTCATCCAGCCCACCTGCCCGCCCGTGAACGAGCACCTCATGGAGCTCTTCATCATCCTCGACGCACTCCGAAGGGCGAGCGCGGGACGAGTCACCGCCGTCGTCCCCTATTACGGCTACGCTCGAAAGGAACGCAAAACGCAACCAAGGGAGCCGATCTCAGCCAAGCTGGTGGCGAACTTCATCACGCTCGCGGGCGCCGATCGCCTGCTCCTGCTCGACCTCCATGCCGAAGCCATCGAGGGCTTCTTCGACGTCCCCACCGACCACCTCTCGCCGCACCGGATCATCTCCGAGCACCTGCTCACGCTCGGCCTGCAGAACCTGACCGTCGTCGCTCCCGATGCGGGCGGCGGCCGAAGAGCCGAGCTGGTCGCCAACCAGCTCAAGGCGCCGATCGCCTTCGGTTACAAGCGACGCACCGGCGACGACGAGGTCGACATGATCGCGGTCTCAGGTGACGTGAAGGGACGGGATTGCGTGGTCGTCGAGGACATCATCACAACGGGCGGCACGATCTCCAAGCTGGCCCAGTCCCTGAGAAACCAGGGCGCACGCAAGGTCCTCATCGCAGCCACCCACCCAGTCCTTACCGGCAATGCGATCGAGCGCCTCAGGAAGGCGCAGGTAGACGAGGTGATCGTCACCGACTCCGTGCCTATCTCGCCCGACAAGCTCGAAGACGGCCTCATTACGGTGCTGTCGGTGGCACCTTTGCTCGCGGAGGCGATCATCCGGGTGCACGAGAACCGGAGCGTCAGCGAGCTCTTCAGATAATCCGCCGGCTGTGAACGCAACAGAGTGGTTCGAACTAATCGTGCTCATCATCTGTTTCTTCGTGGCCGCGGCCGCGAGCGGAACAGAGACGGCGCTCACCTCGGTCGGCCGGCTCCGGGTCAGGTTCCTGGCCGAGCAGGGCAGCAAGGCGGCAGGCATCCTGCAGCGCCTGAGAGCGGATCCGAACCGCTACCTCTCGACAGTGCTGTTTACCAACACGCTGGCCCTCATCGTCGCCTCGACCGCGACAACACTTATTACAGATTCCCTGTTCATCGAATGGGGCATCCCCTCCGCGTGGCACCTGTGGCTCGCGTTGCTCGTCTCCTTCATCCTATCGGTGATCCTCCTGATCGCCGCCGAGGTCACGCCGAAGACGCTCGCCATCCGCTACGCAGAACGCGTCGCGCTCGCGGCGGCCGGCCCGGTCGACCGCCTCGCGACAGCGCTCGGGCCAGTCCTGTGGGCAGTGACCTTCGTCTCTAGAGCGCTCACCGGCGGCCGCGCCGCCCGCGCCCCGTACCTCACCGAGCAAGAGCTGCTCACGCTTCTCCACGTCTCGGAGGAGCAAGGCGTGATCGAGGAGCAGGAGCACCAGATGATCCACGGCATCATCGAGATCGGCGACAAGACCGTGAGGGAAATCATGGTGCCGCGCACGGACATCATTGCAGTCGAGAAGAAGGCATCTCTCAAGGAGATAGTCAGGGTGTTCAAAGAGCACAGGCACACGCGGTTGCCGGTGTTCGACGGCGACATCGACCACGTCGTCGGCTTGATGCATACCAAGGATCTGCTGCTCTACTTCACGCTGAGCACATCGCAGGAGTTCGACATCGAAAAGCTCCTTCGGCCGATCAAGTTCATACCCGAGCAGAAAAAAGTCGACGAGCTGCTACACGAGATGCGCACCGAGAAGGTGCACATGATGATCGTGCTGGACGAGTACGGCGGTACGGCCGGGCTGGTGTCACTGGAAGATGTGATCGAAGAGATCGTCGGTGAGATCCGAGACGAGTACGACTCCGCCGAGGAGGAACAGCTCGTGGTCCTCAATGAGCACGAAGCGAGAGTCGATGCTCGATTTCCGCTGGAGGAGCTCAACTCGCGGTTGGGGCTGGCCATCGAGGAGTCAGGCGATTACGACTCGGTCGGCGGCTACGTTCACGCGCAGCTAGGCAAGATCGCGTCCGCAGGCGACTCGTTCAAGGGTGGGCGAGCAACCTGGACTGTGGAGAAGGTGAAAGGGCGCCGCATAGAGTGGGTGAAGCTCATGGCCGACGTCCCGTGGCCTGATGAGACCTTGATCATGGCCGGCCTGAAAAAGGCGCCGCACAACGACAGAGACAGGGACGGCGCCGAGGCGCAAGCGGCGGACGGCTAGCCTGCCCACCTACCGCGAGCGGGCGGTCGTGCTGAGGAAGCTCGACTATGGCGAGGTCGACCGCATCTTCACGTTCCTGACCCGCACGCACGGCAAGGTGGGCGCGATCGCGAAGGGGGTGCGGCGGCAGGAAAGCAAGCTCGGACCGTCCCTCGAGCTGTACGGCCACGTCGACTTGCTGCTTGCGAAGGGGAGGGGCGAGCTCGACGTCGTGGCCCAGGTGCAGCGCCTCCCCGGCCTCAGGATCCCTGGCGACGTGGAGGTGATGTCCCACGCGGCCCTCATCGCAGAGCTGGCGGAGCGGGTGTGCGAGGACCGGCATCCGGTCGACGGCGTGTACGAGCTGACGGTCATGGCGCTCGACGAGCTGGCGCGCGAGACGGACCCCAGGCGTGCATCGGCGTACTTCATGATGGCCGCGCTCGATCTGCTCGGGTACGCGCCGCAGCTGGCCGTGTGCACATCGTGCGAGAAGCCCTTGCCGGCCAAACCCGCAGCCTTCAGCGCGGCGGCGGGCGGGTTCCTGTGCGACAGCTGCGCGATGCCAGGCATGAGCCGCGTTCCGCTGGCGGCGATCAAGGTGCTGAGGCTGATGGCAAGCGGGGACATAGCGACATATCGGCGTCTAAAGATGGATCCGATGCTGGTCGATGCGATAGAGGGGGTGTTAACGGCGCAGCTGGAGCACCACCTGGACCGCCGCTTGAAATCGCTACAGTTCCTGCACCAAATGAGAATCAGAAATTGACCACGGTCCCCCGCGACCAGCTGATGGAAAAGGTCGTGGCGCTGACGAAGCGCCGCGGCTTCATCTTTCCGAGCGCCGAGATCTACGGCGGCCTCTCGGGCTTCTACGACTACGGCCCTTATGGAGTGGCCCTGAAGCGAGCCATCCGCGAGCTCTGGTGGCGCCACATGGTCGATCTCCGCGACGACGTCGTGGGCCTCGACTCGACGCTGATCATGCCGAGCGATGTCTGGGCGGCCTCCGGCCACCTCACCAACTTCGTCGACCCCCTGCGCCAGTGCCTCGGGACATGCAAGAAGCGCTGGCGCGCCGACCACGTCACC
>DATCPU010000445.1:0-4745 GCA_036569925.1 Candidatus Dormiibacterota bacterium | reverse complement strand
CGATGGAGATCCGAGGTCGAAGCGCCATGTGAGCGGATGCTGTGAAGGCGCGCTGCGATATCGGGATCGTCTGTCGTAATAACTCCGCCTTCGCCCGTCGTGATGCTCTTGCGGGGATGAAAGCTGAAGCACGTCAGGTCGCTTAGGCTGCCGACCCGTCGACCTCCAACCATCGATCCGAGCGACGGCGCCGCATCCTCAACGACCTTCAGACCGTATCGCTTCGCGATCCCACGAATCGCAGGGATGTCGGCGGCCAGGCCGATCTGATCGACCGGCATCAAGGCTTTCGTGCGTGGTGTAATCGCCGACTCGATCAGGGCCGGGTTCATGTTGTAAGTGTGGGGATCGATGTCGACAAAGACCGGCCTGGCTCCAGAGTGGACTATCGCATTGGCGGTCGCGATGAAACTGAATGAAGGGCAGATAACCTCGTCGCCGGGGCCGACCCCCGCGGCCACCAATGCGAGGTGGAGCGCCGTGGTGCAGTTGCTGACCGCGACCGCCCGACCCGCGCCGACATAACGAGCAACCGCCGTTTCGAATTTTTCGACCTGCTCGCCCTGGGTGAGCCAGCCCGAGCGGATCACGTCTGCGGCTGCTGCGACCTCCTCCTCGCCCAGGAAAGGCCGCGTGATTGGGATCATCTGACCGCCAAGTGCTCGGCGCCGGCCAGCGATGCGTACCAGCCGACCAGCGCGCTCAACCCTTCGCGCAATCCGACCTGAGCCTCGAAACCGATGGTTTCGCGTGCATGCTCCGTCCCCGCGCGCCTGCGCGTCACGCCATTCACCTTGCGCGCCTCGCCGTGGATTGGCGCTAGGTCCGGGTGGCCGGTGGCTTCGCACAGCAGGCGGCAGAGCTCCTTGAGGCTCGTCTCGACGCCCGACCCGACGTTGAGCATGTCGTCGGTGGCGTCGGACTTGGCGGCCAGCAGGTATGCGCGTGCAACGTCGCCCGCGTACACGAAGTCCATCGTCTGTGCCCCGTCACCGAAGATCAACGGTGCCTCTCCGCGGCCTAAGCGCTCCAGCCACCGGATCATGACCTCGGTATAAGCGCCGTAAGCGTCCATTCGCGGGCCGTAGACGTTGAAGGGGCGGAGCGCCAGGTACCGCAGGCCGTACATTTCGGCGTATGCACGGGACATCTGCTCATTTGCGATCTTGGCCGCGCCGTAGATCGTCCGGTTGTTGAAGGCATCCGACTCCTGCATGGGCAGCCTCTCCGGTTCTCCGTAGACGGACGCACTCGAAGCCACCAGGACTTTGCGCACACGGTTGCGTACCGCCGACTCCAGGACATTTTGCGTGCCCTCGATCATCACCTTCACAGCCCGCACCGGGTTCTCGGCACACTGGGTAATGCGGAGAGCCGCCTGGTGGAAAACGAAATCGGTCTCGGCGGAGGCCTGGTCGACCAAGGTCGCATCGCAGATATCGCCGTTGATGACACTCAACGCCGGGCTGTCGGCGACTGACGCCAAGTTCTCGAGGCGTCCCCTCGTGAGATCGTCCAAGACCACCACACGAGATGCGCCCGCAGAGATCAGCTGCTCCACGATGTGCGAGCCGACGAAGCCGGTGCCCCCGGTCACCAGCGCCCGGGCGCCATTCAACTCGCCGTTCAAAGCCACGATTCGAGTCTATTTTTCGGCAGGCAAATCAGCCATGGAGAATGTGGGCGGTAGATAGGCTTAAGTCCCGAGTTCAGGCATTCGGTACGCTCCCGGCCAACCCACTGATTGCGGGGACGAAGGCGCCGCCCTTGAAGTCGGCGCCGGCGGTCGGACTCCCCGATTCGCCCATCCGGTCGGGACTCTCGACCCATTTACCCACCGCCCCCGCTTCCGTACCGTCAGGGGGTGAAGCACGCCTTCGGGCGCGGGCCTGTGCCCGGGTTCAGCATCGTCATCCCCACCTACCGCCGGCGGCGGTCGCTGGAACGTGTGCTCGCCGGCGTGCGCGACCAGGAATATCCGATCGATCGCCTGGAAGTGATCGTGGTCAACGACGGTGGAGACGACGGGACCGTAGAAATGGTCCGGAGGCTGGACCTCGGGTTCAACCTCCTCCTGCTAGAGCAACAGAACCGCGGCCCGGGCGCCGCCCGCAACCTGGGCGTGGAGCACGCCGCAGGACCCTTCGTCCTGTTCCTCGACGACGACGTCGTACCGACCTCCCGCTTGGTGGCCGAGCATGCGTCCGCCCATTGCGAGCGGCGCGACTTGGTGGTGATGGGCTCGATGCTCGGCGACGGCCGCGAGCGCATGCCCTGGCTGCGCTGGGAGTCGGTCACCCTGGCCAAGCAGTACGAGGACATGGACGCCGGCCTCTTCAAGCCGACGCCCTGGCAGTTCTACACCGGGAATGCTTCGTTGCGTCGGGAGCACGTGATACAGGCCGGCGGCTTCGACCCTCGTTACCGGCGTGCCGAAGACGTCGAGCTCGGCTTCCGCCTCGAACGGCTTGGTCTGACCTTCGTGTTCGACCGCCGTGCGGAGGGACTGCACCTGTTGCGCCGCTCTTACGCTGCCTGGCTCGACGGCGCCCGGCAGTACGGTCGCAACGACGTGCTCTTCGGAAAGGTCACGGAGCGGGTGATCGCCGAGACCAGGACGCGCCATCGCTACACCCGACGCCTCATCCGCTGGGGCATCGGGCACCGACGGCTGCGCAGTGCGGTGGCCCCGGCCGTGAAACTGGCAGCTGGCGCCAGCTTCGCCGCCGGCCTGTCAGGTGCTTCCCTGGCGGCCTGCGGCGCCGTCTTCAATCTGCACTACTGGCTGGGCGTAGAAGAGGCGCTCGGCCCGGCCGAGACCCGGCGTCTGCTGTCCCAAGTCGAGTCCGACGAGGGGCCTGAGCCCGAACCCCCTAGGCGCGAGTCCCGGCAAGGTGGGTCACTTCCCATTGGCCTGGACAACGGACCCCCCTAGAGTCGAACTCAGATGGGAACGCCTGAGCTGTCGGTCATTGTCTGCACATGCAACCGGCCGGAGACGCTGGAGCCGACCCTCGCCAGCCTGACCCTACAAGCCCGCCGGAGCTTCGAAGTCGTGGTGGTCGACCAGAGTTCTGACGAGCGGAGCCGGGAGATCGTCGAGCGGCTGTCGGCGGTCGACGATCGCTTCCGTTACCTGCGCCTCGAGACTCGAGGGCTCTCGCGCGCGTACAACACCGGGATCGCCGCAACCCGAGCGCCGCTGGTCGCCTTCACCGACGACGACTGCATCGCGCCAGAAGACTGGCTCGAGGAGATCGAGAAGGCCTTCAGCGCCAACCCCAGCGTTCAGCTCCTCTATGGCCAGGTTCTGGTCGCTCTGGACGTCGAGGCCCGCGGCATGACCCAGGGCGTAATACCGGCATGGCCAATCCCCAAGCGGCGAGTCCTCGACCACCGCCACTTCACGGTTGCAGGCATGGGCGCCAACTTCGCCGCCCGCCGCTCGCTATTCAACACGGTTGGACACTTCGACGAGGTGCTGGGTGGCGGAGGGCCCCTGGAGTCGTCGCAGGACTTCGACTTCATCTACCGGGTCTTTCGCCGCGGTCATGCGACCCTCCTCGAGCCTGACGTCAAGGTCTACCACTACGGATACCGCGAGTGGACGGCCTGGCACTCCACACTGCGCTCCTATGGCATCGGGGTAGGTGGCTTCTACACCAAACACGCGCGGCTTGGCGACCTCTATGCCGCGGCCCTCCTGTTCAAGGCCCTCGGCCGGTCAGCACTCCGGGCGCTACGGCACCTCGTGATGCCACGCCGCTGGGGTGCCGGCGACGTCGCATTCGTCGGCGGCCTTCTTACCGGTATGCGCGGTTCCTTCCGATTCGGGATCGACCACTCAAGCCGCCTGTACAGGACCGGCTGAAGCGATGCCGGACGACTCGTTCGGACGCGTGGCATGACACGCAAGATCGCCATCCTCGGCGCTGGTCCGGTTGGGCTCGGCGCAGCCTATCGCCTGCAGGAGCTGGGCTACCGGGACTTCACCGTGTACGACCGCAACTCATACCTGGGCGGGCTGGCCGCGAGCTTCTCAGACAGCGCCGGCTTCACCTACGACATCGGCGGACACGTCATGTTCTCGCATTACAAGTACTTCGACAACCTCTTTGACCGCATGCTCGGCGACGAGTACACCGAGCTGATGAGGGAGAGCTGGATCTGGATGGCCAGCCGCTGGATCCCCTACCCGCTCCAGAACAACATCCGTCACCTGCCTCAGAACCTGCTCGATGAGTGCGTCCAGGGTCTTCGGGACGCGCAGTCGCTGGACCCGAAAGCGACGGCCAACTTCGCCCAGTGGGTGGAGGCGCAGTTCGGGGCCGGGATCGCGCGTCACTTCATGCGGCCGTACAACTTCAAGGTGTGGGCTCACCCACTGGAGGTGATGAGCAAAGAGTGGATCGCCGAGCGTGTCAGCGTGATCGACCTGGAGCGCGTCCTTGCGAACATACGAGAAGAGCGTGACGAGCTGAGCTGGGGTCCCAACAACACCTTCAAGTACCCCCTCTACGGTGGCACAGGTGGCCTCTACGCACGCTTTTGGCCGCTACTCCGCGATCACCTGCAGCTGAACCGGGAGGTGGTCGGGGTCGACCTGTCCGCGCGCCTGCTGCGTTTCGCCGACGGTGGCGAGGCTGAATACGACGTCCTGATCTCGGCGGCTCCCATCCCCGAACTTCTGAGCATGATCAGCCCTGCCCCTGAGCGCTTGATCGAGGCCGCCCGCGGCCTCCACC
>DATCPU010000444.1:0-1996 GCA_036569925.1 Candidatus Dormiibacterota bacterium | reverse complement strand
CCTTCGCAATGCCAACAGCGAATTGTTGGAGTCGAATGAGCACAAGAGCACATTCATGACGAACATGAGCCACGAGCTGCGGACACCGCTGACTTCGATCCTCGGGTTCTCGGAGATCCTTCGGGACGACAAGACCGATCGTTTTGACGCCGCTACCAAGCATCGCTTTTTCGAGCAGATCCACACGAGTGGGCAACATCTGCTGGGGCTGATCAACGATCTGCTAGATCTCTCAAAGGTCGAGGCCGGCCAAATGAGCCTTTATCCAGAACGGATAAACCTGGCGGACAGCGTGCAGACCGCCCTGTCGGCACTGGAGCCGTTGGCGCGGACCAAGGGAATTACCATCGACAGCGATTCAGGTCCGGGCCTCCACCTGGTCGCGGACCCGACAAAGCTGAAGCAGATGCTCCTCAACCTGGGATCCAACGCCATCAAATTCACCCCGCAGGGTGGACGCGTATCGATTCGCACTCGCCAGGTCGAATCGTGGATCGAGATTGCGGTGACCGACACCGGCATTGGGATCGCCGAGGCAGATCTGAGCCGGCTGTTCCGGGAGTTCCAACAGCTCGATGCCGGGCATGGACGGCAGCAAGAGGGAACCGGCCTGGGCCTGGCATTGACGAAGCGATTCGCGGAGCTTCACGGCGGCGAGGTCAAAGTCAAAAGCGCGCAGGGCGAGGGCAGCACGTTCACGCTTCGGTTGCCGGTCTCAGCAATTGAATCAAGCCAGGCGCCGATATATGAGCGCTTGCGGATCGGGCCGTCGGACGCGCACCTTCCGCTGATTCTCGTCGTCGAGGACAACGCCGAAGCCGCGGAGATACTCGCGCGGCACCTGGAGGGGGGTGGCTTTCGAATGAAGATCGCCCGCACCGGAAATGAGGCGCTGACGATGGCCCGGGAGTTGAAACCGGCGGCGATAACCCTGGATATCCTGCTTCCCGAGATCGACGGATGGGAAGTACTGAGACGCCTCAAGGCGGATCAGCTGACCTGGAATATCCCAGTCGTCGTGGTCAGCGTGAGCGACAATCCCTCGCTTGGTCACGCTCTGGGCGCAACTGATTACTTCGTCAAGCCGGTGGATCGGGAGGCCCTGCTATCGCGCCTGAATCAGTACGCCTTCGCTCCCAAAGCCCAGCCCGGCGAGATTCGAGTCTTGGTCGTCGATGACGAGCAGGCCCATCTTGATTTGCTTCGGGCGTTGCTAGAGCCAGAGGGCTTTCACGTTGTGACAGCAGGGGGCGGCAAGGAAGGCATCGATGTCGCCCGCACGCAGCATCCGCACCTCATTCTGCTGGACCTGATGATGCCCGAGGTAACTGGCTTCGACGTCGTTGAGGCCCTTCGAACCGATGCGACGACGCGGTCGATTCCGATAATGGTGTTGACCGCGAAGGAGCTCACCATCGACGACAAAGCGGCACTCAATGGGCACGTTGCGGCCATATTCCAGCGTAACTCGCTCGCGGGTCCCGAACTCATTGCCTGGCTGCGAGGATTTGTCGCTAAGGAACACGCCGCTGCATGAGCTCGGTTTCACGGTCACAGGTGGTACTGGTCGTTGAGGACAACCCGGCGAGCCAGATGCTGGTCGGCGCGATCCTTCAGGGCTACAGCTATTCTTTATTTTTCGCAGCTTCAGCCTCAGAAGCACTCGCCAGCATTGAAGAGCAGCGTCCCGATCTCATCCTGATGGACATTCAGCTCCCGGGCCAGGACGGTCTGTCGCTGACGCGGCAGCTGAAAGCGGATCCTGCCTACGCCTCCATCCCAGTGGTCGCAGTTACAGCACACGCAATGGCCAGTGATCGCCAGCTCAGTCTCGATGCGGGCTGTATTGGACACATCACAAAACCGTACGACACGCAATTCCTGGCGGATCAGGTCGCGGCCTTTCTTCGAGCATCGCCGGTGTCGTCGGATCAGATGCCGTAGAACAACCGTGCAATGTAACAAGCGCTACAATATGGCGGCTGCACGGCCCGCC
>DATCPU010000443.1:0-11649 GCA_036569925.1 Candidatus Dormiibacterota bacterium | reverse complement strand
CGTCGTGATCGCCGCGCCAGTCGGTGAAGTAAAGCCGGTCCCCCTCCCCCAGGCCGTCGACCACCTCCAGCAGCCGTCGAAAGTAGGTAGCGCCGTGGACGAGGATCTCGACCTGATTGCCGGTGGTCCACGGACGGCCGTCGCCCCGCCGCTCGTCGATCCTGGTGGCTGGATTGCCACGTTCCACTGAGGTGAGAAACCAGCTCTCAGGGTCCGTCTGGCTGCCTGGCGCGCCCTGAACCATTGCGCGACACAGCCTAGCTGCCGGCCGGCCGGCCGGCCGAGTGTTATGGCCATTGTTCCGCCTCACAACCCATCGTCAACCAGGGTGATGCCCGGTAGATCGTCTCGCCCCGCCGTTCTATATCGAATCGACTGGCGATGGCCAGCGCTGCCGAACGTCCGTTTGGAGCGATTAGGAGGTAAGCAATTGCGCAATACCCGAATCGGCCCGGTGGCCTGATATGGCAACAGTTCAAAACCGTGCCGGCGGCGAAGTCAAGTCGGCAGCTGCCAACCCAACCCTGGAGCTGCTGGAGCGGCTCGGTTATGTGGTGCGAGGCGCGCTTTACGCAGTCATGGGTTTTCTCGCGCTTAAGATCGCGCTGGCGACGCCTGGTGGCAAGGCCACCGACCTCTCGGGAAGTCTGGTCTGGCTGATCGGCAACCCGCTTGGAAAGGTGGTGCTGGTGGTAACGATCGTCGGCCTGGTGGCCTACTCGCTCTGGGGCTTCGTTCGTGCGATCTACGATCCCCTCCATCGCGGCCGGGATGCCAAGGGCATCATGGCGAGGCTCGGTTTCGTGACCAGCGCGGTCTCCTATCTCGCGATCGCCCTTTTTGCGCTGCACATCCTTGCGGGTCAAGGCACCGCATCAGGCGACAGCACCCAGAAGACAGTGAGCGCCCTCCTGACCAATCCTCTCGGCGGCGCCATCACCGTTGTGCTGGGCATTCTCGCCATGGGGATCGGGATCGGACAATTCATCGAGGCTTATCGTGCGACCTTCGCGCAGGACTTGAAAGCCGCCGAAATGACCCAATCCGAACGCAAAATCGCCGTCGCGCTGGGACGATTCGGAATGGCAGCCCGCGGCGTCACATTTCTGGTCATCGGTTGGTTTCTGATCCAGGCGGGTCTGAATCACGCACCGAGCAAGGCGACGGGTTTTGGCGGCGCGTTCCTATTCCTGCTGGCTCAGCCTTACGGGCGCTGGCTGCTCGGCATCGTCGCGCTGGGGTTCATCGCGCTGGGCATCCACTCGTTCGCGTGCGCCAGGTGGGTCCGATTGCTCGGCAGCGGTGCCCATTGAGCGCAATCGCCGCCGCCTTCCCGCTGCACAAGGAGAAGACCGCGCCATTTCGTTGGCCGCTCTTGTTCGCCGGCCTCGCGCTCCTGGGCGTTTTCGTCGCCGACACCGTCGCGGCGTCGATGTCCACGTACCTCCCGTTTGACGTGCCGGTCGAACGTTTCATCCAGTCAATCAATTGGGGGCCATTTGTCCAGGTCTTCTCTGCCCTCGACTGGGTCGAGGGGACGCGCCAGCAGATCCTTGCCGTCGCCGGCATCGTCATCATCGCGGCCTTCAACTGGCGATCCGTGCCGATGGTGGTGTTGGCCGCGCTGAGCGGCGCAGTTTATTCGGTCACCGCGATGGTCATCAACAGGCCAAGGCCTTCGGCAGACCTGGTTAACGTAATCCGTCACACGGGCAGCAGCAGCTACCCCAGCGGTCATGTCGCTTTCTTCAGCTGGTTCCTGATCATGCTGATCGTCTGCATCGCGGCAGGACGCGTGCCGCGCGCGATCCTGGCCGTCCTGTGGGTGCTGGCCGGGCTTGTCCTTCTCATCGTGTGTGTCGGACGCATTTACCTTGGCGAGCACTGGCCTAGCGATGTGATCGGTGGCCTTGCTCTTGGGCTCGGCTTCTCCGCGATCGCGCTGTCGATCCGTCTCCTCTCCAATCCAGCGCTAGCGCGGAAGAAGTAGCAAGTGGCTGTGAGATCAACCGCGCGTGCCTCGGTACCAGCACGCGCCTTGCCGCAGGATCGCTTCTTCAACCGCGAGCTCTCGCGGCTGGCCTTCGACAGCCGCGTGCTCACTATGGCCGAAGACAAGGCACGGTCTCTGGCGGACCGGATCCGCTTTCTTGCGATCGTCAGCGACAGCCTGGATGACTTTTTCCAGGTGCGCGTCGCCGGCCTGCGCGAGCAGGTGATGGCGCCTGTAAGGCTGGTGTCGCCAGACGGGATGACCCCCGAGCAGCAGCTGGACGGAATCGGTGAGCGAGTTCGCGACCTGGTGGCGCGCCAATCGGCGGTGTTCACCAACGACATCGCGCCCGGGTTGGCCGAGGCCGGCTTTCAGATCACGCCGGCCGGCGACCTCTCCAAAGCCGATCGAACCCTGCTCGCAGAAGTCTTCCAGGAGCGGATCTTCCCGGTCCTGACCCCCCTCGCCGTTGATCCTGCCCACCCCTTTCCTTATATCTCCAATCTCTCGCTGAACCTGGCGGTGATGGTCCGAGACCCCGCGCGCCACCAGCCGCGTTTTGCGCGGGTCAAGGTGCCACCGCTGCTCCCGCGCTTCATCGCGCTGCCCGACGGCCACCGCTTCGTGCCTCTGGAGCAGGTGATCGCCCTGTTCCTGCCTCGCCTCTTTCCCGGGATGGAAATCGCGAGCTATCACTATTTTCGAGTTACGCGGGATGCCGACCTGGACATCGACGACGACGAGGCAGAGGACCTGATGGCGGCTGTGCAGGCGGAGCTCCTGCGCAAGCGGCGAAAGGGCAGGGCGGTCCGCCTCGAGGTCGATCCTGATATGTCGCCTGATGTCCTCCTTCTGCTCCGGCGCGAGCTGGACCTCGGCCCCCAGGATGTCTATTCAGCGACAGGAATGCTGGACATGATGGGCCTGTCGTCCATCCGCCTGCGCGGCAGCCATATGGCAGCGAACGCCTGGATGCCCACAACTCAGCCGCGCCTCCGACCCGTGGGTGGCGAGCCTGTCGATTTCTTCGAGGTCATCCGTGAAGGGGACGTCCTGGTTCATCACCCATATGACTCCTTCGCAACGTCGGTCGAAGCATTCCTCGAGCAGGCGTCGCGGGACAAGGATGTGCTCGGGATCAAGATCGCCATGTACAGGACTTCGGGCCCCGACAGCCCAATCGCTCGCGCGCTGAAAACGGCGTCGCAGTCGGGCAAACAGGTGGTGGCGCTCGTGGAGCTGAAAGCACGCGGGGACGAGCAGGCAAACATTGAGTGGGCCAAAGCCATGGAGGAAGCCGGAGTCCATGTCGTCTACGGCCTCGTCGGCCTCAAGACGCATGCCAAGCTGACCCTTGTCGTTCGCCAGGAAGGCGACGATGTGCTGCGCTACGCACACATCGGCACAGGGAACTACAACGCGACGACCTCGGGCACCTTCGAGGACATCGCCCTTTTCACCGCAGATCCAGAGGTGACTGCGGACATCGCCGAGCTCTTCAACAACCTGACCGGATACAGCCACCAGAGCAAGTACCGCAAGCTGCTGGTCGCGCCGACGACACTTCGGTCGGGGATCGTCAAGCTGATCCACCAAGAGGCTTTGAAGCCCGGTGGACGCATAGTGATCAAGGTCAACAACCTGGTCGATCCGGAGGTAATCGATGCGCTCTATCGAGCTTCTCAGGCGGGCGTGAAGATCGACCTCATCGTGCGCGGCATATGCTGCCTGAAACCTGGCTTGCCGGGGCTCTCTGAAGGGATTCGGGTACGTTCGCTCATCGGCCATTTCCTCGAGCACTCGAGGATCTTTCGCTTCGGCAGCGAAAAGGCCCGCCACGTTCTCATCGGTTCATCCGACCTCATGCCCCGCAACCTGGACCGGCGCGTCGAAGCCGTGGTCCCAGTGGTCGACCCGGACCTCACCAGGGAGATCGACCAGTTCTTGAATCTCGCCCTGGCGGACGACACCCTTGCGTGGGAGCTCGCCTCCGATGGGACCTGGACCAAGGTTCCGACTGTGAAAGGGCTCAACACCCAGGAGCTGATGCGGCGCGCAACGCTTGGCATCGTTGACGATGAGATGGAGCAAGCTGTATGAGCAAGACCGTTCCCGGACGCAACACGAAGAGATCTCGGTCGGCAACCAAGGTGGCCACGAAGGGGGCGACAAGCCTGTTGATCTTGAGCTCGAAGGCCGGCTCGATGACCCCCCAGATCGAAGCCAAGCTCCGCAAGTCTTTCGCCAGCAGCCTCATCGTCGAATTCGATCCCAAAATGGACGTCGAGAAGCTGGTCTCTCCAAAGGCCACGATCATCGTCGCCGGCGGGGACGGCACCATCGGGTGGGTGCTGCGTAAGCTGGCCGACACCAAGCATCCGATCGGCATTCTTTCGATGGGCACCTTCAACAACTTCGCCAAGTCGCTGCATCTCCCGATGACAGTGAATGCGGCCATCAGGGTGATCCAGACCGGACGACCGCATCCGCTAACCCTCGGCCGGGTCAACGGAAAAATCTTCCTGGAGGCCGCCGCGATCGGACTCTTCGGCGAGTTCATCACCGCGGGCGAATCCGCCAAGGATCGAGCGTTCGGAGCCTTCGCCGAGGACGTGAAGCACATCGCCGAGGCGAAGCCCTTCACCTATGAGCTGAGCGGCGACATCAGGGGCAGCGGCACCGCGATGTCACTCGTCTTCACCAACACCACATCGATCGGTGCCCAGATGCCGGTCAGCGACAAGACGCCCAAGGATCCATACCTTGAGCTGTCTGTACACGCAGGCGCCACCCGTACGGACATCGCCAAGCGTGTGCTGGCCCGCGTTGTGCTCTCCAAACACAAAGAAGGAGGCCTTGGCCAAGTGTTCAAGTTCCGAAAGCTTCAGGTGACGGCCAAGCCCAGTGTGCGTATCTACGCTGACAATGCACAGATTGGGCGCACGCCGGCAACCATCACTGCCGAGCTGAGCGCAGTGCAGGTGATTCTGTCCAAATGAGCGCGCAGCCGCAGGACGCGAAGGCGCCTCTCGCCGAACCCAAGAAGGCCGCGGCCGAGGTCATTGCCGGGCGACCCGGACCGACAGCCCGGCGCTGGCTTGGACCCACCACTCTTGTCGTCTTCATCCTGTTCGCGATCGATACCTTCCTCGTCGTCCAGAACGATGTGCTTCCGCTCGATGTCCCGATCGCAAGGTTCATCCAGTCCTTCAACTGGGGGCCGCTCGTCTATCCGATGGATCTCATCGACGCGAGCGCGGGCATCTGGCAGGTGCTGCTCGGTCTCGTTGCCGTCGTTGCGCTCTTCATCTTCGAACGCCGCGCCGGCTGGCTCATGTTGATCGGCAGCATCTCCAGCGGGCTCGATAACCTCATCAAGCTCGTGATCTCACGGCAGCGGCCTCCCGCGGACCTGGTCCACATCCTGTCGCCGACGACAGGCTTCAGCTTCCCGAGCGGGCATGCCGTCTTTTTCACCTGGATGGCTTTCATGATCGCCGTCTCGATCGCGCCGAGGATCAGGCCCACCTTCCGACCCATCCTGTGGATTGTCGCCGTCGTGGTGATCGTTCTCACGTGCATCGCCAGGGTGTGGGCCGGCGCCCACTGGCCGAGCGATGTGTTGGGCGGAGTCCTGCTCGGGGTCGGCTGGTCGGCCTTCGTGCTGTGGCTCCCCGAGCGCTGGCTTCCGTCACCAAGCTTCAAATGGTTTCGTGGTCGAGCCAGGGCAATGACATAATCCGCGTCCCGACGCTCGTCGTCGCGCTCCTTGCAGCGGCCGCGGTAGGGGTGCTCACGGCGATCGTGATCATGCATCCGTACCTTTCGCTGGACGCGACAGTCGAGCGCGATATCCAGGCGACCAACCTTGGCCCGTTGACGCTGACGTTCCCGTTCCTGAGCTGGCTCGGAGGGCCGGGCGGAGTCCCCATGCAAGCGGTTGTCGCCATCCTCGTGGTCCTGTTCAATCGTCGCGCCTGGCTCCTGGGGTTTGCCGCACTTGTCGGCGGCTTGTGGTACCTCATCGTCGTGAACCTGGTCAACAGACCCCGGCCGGTTGTCGGCGAGGTCCTTCGCGTGACCGAACATCCTGGTTCAACGAGCTATCCGAGCGGGCACCTCATCTTCATCACGATCAGCGCCGGCATTTTGATGTTGTGCCTCGGCTATAGATACCTGCCGCGGTGGGCGAGGCCCATCGGTTGGGCAATCGTGGTGGTGATCGTCCTGGCGGTCGGGATCGACAGGATCGATGTGGGAGCCCACTGGCCAAGCGACGTGCTCGCGGGCCTCCTCATCGCCATCGCCTGGCTGACCCTGGTGGTGTCGATAAAGCGGGTATCAGACCATGCGTTTGGGACCAAGCACGACGACCGTCCGCCTACGAGTACCGCGCCCGACGCCCTCGTTTCTTGAACAGCCAGGCGCCAAAGGTACCGATGCCGACGCCAACCACGCCGCCAACCGCGGCATCGCTTGGAAAGTGCACACCCAGATGCACTCTCGACGCGCCGACTGCCGTGGCGAGCCCGTAGAGGAGCGGCGCTGCTTTCGGATAGTAGAACGCGAGGGCTGTAGCACCGGCAAACGACGAGGCGGTATGTCCTGACGGAAAGGATTGGTCGGCAGGCTTGACGCCCACGACTCGCGCTTCGCGGTCGACAAACGGGCGCACGCGTCGGAACAGCGGCTTGATGCGCGTCTGGACAACGTATGTCGCCGCGAGCGACGAGAACGCGACGGCCAGGCCGGCACGCCGGCCTTTGCTGCCGCCGAGGATGCCCAGGGCCACTCCTCCCGCCACCCAGCCGATCCCCTCCCCCAAATCGGAGAGCACGCTGACGTACCGGTCGCTCGTGGTGGTGTGGGGTAGGCCGTTGATCAGGTTGTACAGGCGCCGATCCAGGCCCGCCGGCGCCGGTGGGGCGACCACCACCTTGACGTCGCCAGACTCGACGTGGACCTCCACCGGTCCGGCCGCGGCGATCGGAGCTGTCTGGGGCATGTCCGGCGGCTTCTTGTCCTGGGTGTCGGCGGCCGTCTTTTCGCCTGGTGTTGGAGTGGTCTTGGGTGTGCGCTGGATCTTCTCCGCTGCCATGGCCTCTAGTCAGCCTGGGGTAGAGATGTTGGTCCCTTGCGCCGCGCCCGGCCGGCCACCATCCGAAGCTGGAGGATACGCGCGGCGCCAAACGCGACCACGATGATCGCCCCCAATATCAAGGCGAACAGCAGCGCGATCGCCAGTGGCAGGTTGCCCTCGAACATAAGGAACTTGATCTCGACGCCCTGCTGGTTCTGGAGGATGAAGACCAGGATCACCACCAGGGCCAGAAGGCCGATCACGATGGCGGTCCAGGCGCCGCTCAGGCGCGTGCGGCGCTCTCCAGGCAGCGGCTCAGCCGCCGACTTGTCGACTTCTGGAGCCGGTTCTTCCTTTGGTGTGTCTGCGATGTCCATGCCTGTATATCAAATAACGCTTGAAACAGCCGAACCACACCTGATCGGTACCATTGCGCTCCATGGAACCTGCTCACCCGACCTGGGCTCGCGTCGGCTACCAGGGTGAGCCCGGCGCTTACTCGGAGGAGGCCGCCCTGGCGATCCTGCCCAAAGCGGTGACCGTCGGCTTCCCCACCTTCTCTCGAGCCTTCGATGCTGTCGCGGCCCGCGAGGTCGACGCCGCAGTCCTCCCGGTCGAGAATTCGCTCGGCGGCATCGTGCAGGAGGTCAACGACCTGCTCTGGGAGCGCTCGGGGCTGCGGATCAGCGGCGAGGTCATCCATCCGGTGCGCCACTGCCTTTTGGGCAGGGGCGAACCTGTGGTCAGGGCGCTATCGCATCCACAGGCGCTTCTCCAATGCCGCCATTTCCTGGAGGCCAGGAAAATCCAGGCCGTGACCTTCCACGACACCGCCGGTGCCGCGCGCGCTGTAGCCGAAGGGATGGTCGTCGGCAGCGCCGCGATCGCGAGCGCCGCAGCGGCTCGACGTTACGGGCTGAAGATCCTGGCCGAGGGCATCCAGGACGACGACTCGAACCAGACGCGCTTCCTGATCATCGACCGCGGCGAGGCGGCGCGACCCGGAGCCGCCGGATTGACCAAAGCTTCGCTGGCCTTCATCGGCTCCCACAAGCCGGGCAGCCTGGTCGCCGCCCTCCAGTGCCTTTCGGAACGCGGCATCAACCTGACTCGCCTCGATTCCAGGCCGATGCCCGACCGGCCGTGGCAGTACCGGTTCTACGTAGATTTCGAGGTCAGCGACCCGGCTTCCGCAACCGCGGCGTTGGAGGCGCTCGCCAAAGAGACGACCGAGGTCAAGTTGTTCGGAACCTATCCCGCCGCGGGCGAATAGCCGAGACTGTGCGGTTGTGCCGACGACCACCCACGTGAAGCGCCAGCCCAATCTGTTCGATTCCAGGATCTTTCACGTCGAGCGAATCGAGCTCGATGGAGTGGAGGAGAGCTTCCTGCGTGGCGGGCGACATCTATTTCCCATGCTGCCCAAGGCGCTGGCGGGAATCTCGCAGATCGGCGTCATCGGCTGGGGCTCGCAGGGCCCCGCGCAGGCCCAGAACCTGAAGGAGTCGCTGGCCGGCACCCGCGTGCGCGTGGCGGTGGGTCTCCGCCAGGGATCCGAGTCGATGGCCGAAGCGCGGGCCGCGGGCTTCTCAGAAAAGGACGAGACGCTGGGCGAGATGTTCGATGTCATACGCAAGTCCGATCTGGTGATCCTGCTCATCTCCGATGCGGCCCAGGCGCAGCTCTATAAGAAGGTGTTCGAAGCACTCAAGCCGGGTGCCACGCTTGGCCTGTCGCACGGCTTCCTGCTCGGCTACCTCGAGACTGCAGGCGAGAAGTTTCCATCCAACGTCAATGTCATCGCGGTCTGCCCGAAAGGCATGGGACCGTCGGTGCGCAGGCTGTATGAGCAGGGACGCGAGCTCAACGGCGCGGGGATCAACACCAGCTTCGCCGTGGAGCAAGACCTCGACGGCCGGGCCACCGACGTCGCGCTCGCGTGGTCGGTTGCGCTTGGGGCGCCGTACACCTTCAAGACCACGCTGAAGTCTGAGGTCGTCTCCGACCTCTTCGGCGAGCGGAGCATCCTGCTCGGGGCGGTCCATGGCATCGTCGAGGCGCTCTACCAGCGCTACCTGGAGGAGGGTGCGAAGCCCGAGGACGCATTCAACCGGGCGTGCGAGTCGCTTACGGGGCCGATTCGCGAGACGATCTCGCGACACGGGCTGGTCGCGCTCGACGAGCACCTCGACGCCGAAGGCCGGCGCGATTTCCGACGCGCGTATGACGCCACCTACTCATCGTTCAGAGGCGTGATGGCGGAGATCTACGACGAGGTCGTGTCGGGCAATGAGATCAAGAGCGTGGTAATGGCTGCGAATCGCTTCGCCGAGTACCCGATGACGACCATCGATCGGTCGCCGATGTGGGCGGCCGGAGCCCAGGTTCGAAGCCATCGCGCCAAGATTAGGACCGACATCGACGGGTTCACTGCCGGCGCCTTCGCGGGGGCGATGATGGCGCAGGTCGACACTCTGGTCGAGCACGGCCACCCTTACTCGGAGATCGCGAACGAGTCGATCATCGAGGCCGTCGATTCGCTGCTCCCCTATATGCACGCGCGCGGAGTCGCATACATGGTCGACAACTGCTCGACCACGGCACGACTCGGTTCGCGCAAGTGGGGACCGCGGTTCCAGGCGATGCTCGAACAGGTGGCGTTCCCGACGATGACAGAGCGCGACGCCACGCCTGAAGACATGCCTGAGGGCTTCCTGACCCACCCGGTACACGAAGTTCTGCACCGCCTGTCGGCGATGAGACCGCCAGTCGATATAGCAGTCAAGTAACAAGAGGGAACCCCGTGGGTTCCCTCTCGTCGAGCGTGCGGCTCCGCCGCAGGCTCTGCTCTCCTTCCGGACTGATGAGGGCTTATTTCAGAAAGTCTCTCCTAGCGACGTTATGGCGTCGTTAGGTACAAAGTCATGGCCGGGGGGACCCCGGCCAACCCTGCCACGCTTAGTGCCTTACAGGTAGGTTTCGGTCGTCAGGTTGTTGAGTCTTGGGTTCAGACCGATCACCTGGTCCGCATCGATCGGCACGTCGACGACTATCGACTGACCCGAACCCTTGTAGCAGGCGTCAAGGATCTCGTCGAGGTTGCCCAGATCGGCCCGCAAGCGGAACCCATCCCACCCGTGCGCCTTGGCGGCAGCCACGAAGTCGATCGGGGCGAGCTTGCCGTGATACCGGCCCCTGTCGACATCCGGGATGACGACCTCGAGGCCCTTGTCGACGATGGCGTAAGTGCCATTGTTGACGATGAACAGGTTCATGCCGATGTTCGCGGCCTCCGCGAGCGCGCCGCCGAACAGGCGCCAGCAGCCATCACCCGAGAACACGAAGGTGTGCAGGCTCGGGTCCGCGGCCTTCGCTCCCACGCCAAGCCCGAATGCTCCACCCATCGCGGATCCATCGTGGACTGTGTGGAACGGCATCGACTCATGCGGCTTTTGGGTCACGTACTGCCTGTCCTTGTAGGCGGTGCAGACGTCGTCGAACCCAATGCTGTGCGGCCGCCACGACCTGTAGAGCTCGCCATAGAACGCGAAGGCGTCGACACATCCCTTCCGCACCTCACGCGAGATGCTTCGGGTGTTCAGATCCCGCGGCACTTCCACGCTCGGCCGCTGTCCGACCTTGCCCTTGAGCCGAGGCAGAACCTCATTCAGCGTCTTCTCGATGTCGCCGCGCACGACCCTGTAGTCGCCTTTGACGCGGTGGCGGAAATCGCCGTCCTTGTGCCCATAGGGCTCGTTCCAGGCGGTGAAATGCCACACATGGCCGGCCGGGATCGGGCTGAGGTTGAGGGAGTACTCGCCTGAGTCGAAGCCAAGGCTGATCACGATGTCGTTCTCGTTGACGCTGCGCCACAGTTTCATGGCCTCGTCGTTGCCGCCGAACGAGATGTATCCGTAGGCATAAGGGTTGTCGCGCGACACGGCGTTGGCGCCGTTGACCGACCAGACGGTGGGCGCTTGCAGGAGGTCTGACAGCTCGGTCGTCAGCGGCTTGATGCCTGGGCAGCGCGCGGCTTCCGCGCCGACGTAGATGATCACGCGGCGTCCATTGACGAGACCGGGGAGCTCGTGGACGAAGCGATCGGCATCGACCTGGTCGAAGCTGCGGGCCCGCTCGGCTATGGGCACATCGACCTGCACGTTCTGCGAAAGGATGTCGGGGTGGAATGCAATCGCCACCGGCTTCGACTCGGCGAGGATTGACTGCGCCTGCTCCAGCTGCGCCTGCAGCTTCGAGATGTCGTCGACCACGATGCAGGCGTCTCCCAGCTCCGCTCGCAGCTGCGGCACCACGTTCATGCCGTGTTCGGAAACGTCCTGCAGCGGCGAGAGCCCGATCGAGAGAGTCGAGTTGAGCGCGATGACGTAGACGGCCGGAATGTTGTGGAGCTTGGCGTCGGTGATGCCGCTTGATCCCAGCTTGGTCGCCGCACCGGTGGTGGTCAGGCAGCCGGCCACTTTGCCCGACGCCAGGTAATACCCGAGCGGCACGAAGCCCGCCACGTATTCCCCCATGGTCTGCATTCGCGGCTTGCCGTCGCCGATCTGCTCCAGGC